>NZ_JBEZXU010000009.1:174702-235494 GCF_040638175.1 Actinoplanes sp. NPDC026670 | reverse complement strand
CGCATAACCACCCGCTCCACCCAAGACCCATCCCACGCCGCTACGCGACGCGGGATGCTACCGCGCGTCCGGTCACTGTTCGATTTTCGAGTTAGGGTTTCCCTCGCACCGCCGGGGCCACCTGCGCGGCGTTTTGGGGTTCCTGGCGCACCGCTCGGGTGGCCGATGTCCGGGTTCGCCGCTGCGACGCTGGTGAGGTTACGCCGTCCGGACGGGCTGACCGATGCCCGGCGGCAGGCCCCGCCACGTTTCCGCAGGTAGGCGAGTCCTCTATGGGCCAGCAGCGTCGCCGGTGTGTGGTGCTGACCGCTGTCTCCAGGTGGTCGAGACAGCGGTCAGCGCCTCATGGGTCGGGTCGCGGTTCGGGAGTGGACCGCTGATCGGGCAGGGTCAACCCCTGGCCGGTGCGGAGGACGGTGTCTCGCCGGAGAGATCAGATGCGTCGGCTGCGAGGGCGGTCGGGGCCGGGTCGGCGGCCGGTGCCGGGCGGTCCGGGGTTTCGCCGGCGTCCAGGTAGAGCGTGGCCACGGCGCCCAGCAGGAGCAGACCACCGATGATCGTGGCGAGGCCGAGTGGTTCGTTGATCAGGACGACGGCCAGGATGGCAGCCGTCAGGGGTTCGAGGAGGGTCACCACCACGGCGACACTTCCGGAGATACGCCGCAAGCCGGTGTAGAACAGCGCGTAGGCCAGGGCAGTGGTGATCGCGCCCGCGTAGATCAGCAGAGCGACCGGGCCGGCCTGCGGTGTGAACGCCAGGCCCTCGACGGCGGCGATCGGCAGGATCGAGACGGCCCCGATCGCGCAGGACAGTGTGGTCAGGGTCAGTGGTTCCATGCCCTGGGTGGTGTGCCGGCTGATCGCCGTCGACGCGGCGTAGACGATGCCCGACCCGATCGCGGCCAGCAGCCCGAGGCTCGCCGCGGTGGTGGCGCCGGGCTCGACGGTGGCGCCGCCGATCAGGATCAGGCCGCCGATCGCCGCGGCCGACGCGAGCAGGGTCGCGGTTCCGGGGCGTTGCCTGGTGCGGGCCGTCTCCCAGGCGCTCAGCAGCACGGGTGCGATGCCGAGGCTGACCACGGTGGCGATGCTGACGCCGCTCAGCCGGACGGCCACGAAGTAGAGGCCCTGGTAGGCGGCCAGCCCGACACCGGCGGTGATCACCGCGACCGGTGCGGCCCGGAACGCCGCCCAGATCCGGTGCCGGGCCGGGAACCCGATGGCCAGCATGACGACGGCTGCGACGGCGAGTCGGTAGAAGCCGATCGCCAGTGCCCCGAGCCCGGTTCGCTCGGCGACGACCTGGACGACGACACCGGCCGTGCCCCAGAGAATCCCGGCGGCGGACACCTGCAACAGGCTGAGCCGGGCGCCGGCCGCAGCCGACGAGAAGACAGACGAAAAGTACGAGATGGAAAAGTACGAGATGAACACGTGCGCTCCGAAAGAGAGTGAGTCGTCAGAGAACGGCGACGGAGCGCACGGCAGAACTGCCGATCAGGCGAAGCCGAATCGGTGCGGCGGCGCTCCGGTCAGGAGCGCGGCGGCGGAAGAACGCCGGGAAAGGGACTCACGCCAGGCAGCTTAGCCGCTCGCCACCCGCGCCCACCCGAAGGGCGACATGTGCCACAGCGGCCACGACCAGCCGGGCTGGCTGGGCGGCGGCTGGGCGGCGGCTGGCTGGGTGCACTTGCTGGTGGGGCGGGATTGGGCACGTGGGGCGGTGGAACGGATTTCGGCCGCGCATGTGGGTGGTCGAGCGGGGGCGGCCGGGCGCGTGGGTGGTCGAGCGGGGCGGCCGGGCACGTGGGGTGGCACGTGCCCGGCCGGGGTGGGAGAGGGTCGGCCAGGGAGGAAGGTAGGTCAGGCGGCCGGGGTGGCGGTTGCGGCCCACATCGCGGTGAAGGCTGCCGCCTCGCCGGCCAGCCAGCTTTCGATGTCGCCTGGGCGGGCCGACTGGTCGATGCGGTGGGTGACGCCTCGGCGCAGGTCGACCAGGACCGGCTCGGCGTTGGGGAGGATCTGGTCCATGTGGCGGGCCATCAGGTGCAGCATCGCCGTCGCGGCCTCGGGGCTCGGCGGCGCCTCGTCGAAGTGGAGGCGGACGGCCTCGCGGCGGCCGTCGTCGTAACGCAGGCCGAAATGCGGGTTGATCTTCACGGCCAGGGGGCCGACGGTGGCGATGGCGTCTCGGGTCTGGGCGAGACTGACCTGCTCAGGGTTGCCGAGCGAGGCCAGGTAGGTGCGGGCGCCGACGCGCAGCGCACCGTAGAGCGGCTTCCAGCGGTCCTTCACCACGTCGACGACGCCGCCGAGGTAGCTGCCGCCGGTGCGGAACGCGATGTCGGCCTTCAGCGCTTTCACCAGCTGGCCGTGCGGGTTGAAACCGCTGCGGCGCTCCCGCTGCTTGCGCAGCCCGCCGACGAACGTGGCCTTCGCCGGGCCGGTACGCGAGACGTAGCGGGTGAAGCCGAGCATCGTCGCGTAGGGAGGGATCACGGGCACGGGGGTGGTGGTCGAGATAGTCACGTCGTCTCCTCGCTCGCACTGCGCATAATCAGGCCGCACAGGGCCTCCGAAGGCCTGAAGATCCGCAGCTCAGGTCCCCTCTTTCGTACATACATTCTAATCGACGGGTACGACATTCCCAACGCCGAAACCGTCCACACGCGAGGCCCGTCGGGGGCACACTGGGACGATGCCGCGGTACGGCCGGAATCCATGGACGTGGTTCGACTTCGACCTGACGTCGGACCCGACGGTTCACGTCCCCTACCAGGTTCGGCTCGTGCTCACCTCGGGCGGCGCCGTGGACGTTCCGGCGCTGTGGGTCCGACTCAGCCGCTCCGAGGGGGTCTCGTTCGGCCCCGACAAGGACGGCACGGACACCGCCGTGCCGTTGGCGGACATCGCCTCCGGCCGGATCGACGTCGTGCCGGTTCCGGCCGACCTGCCCGAGCTGCGGGAGCGGTACCCGTGGGCGTACCGGATGTGGGCGGCCGGCGAGGCCATCGCCGTCCATCAGTGGATCCGGGGCGGGGAGCCGGCCGCGACGATCGCCGAGCGCCTGCGCCGGCCGCCGGAGCACATCCTGGTCAAGGACGCCCGGGTCGAGGCCCTGCTGGTCGCCGCCCGGCAGCTGGCCCAGCCGATGACGCCGCCGCACTACGCACGTCTCGGTCCGCCGCAACCGACGACTCACCACCGGTACGACCCGCCGCCGTGGTACGCCCGGGCGCACGCCGACGACCCGACCGTCCACTGGCCCTTCGAGGTCCACCTCGACCTGCGCGACGGGACGGTGATCGACGGGATGCCCGACCACTACCTCGCGCTGACCGAGGACGGCGTCGACCACCGCGGGACAACGTTCGCGCACCACGTGCGGCTGGACGACATCACGTCCGGCCGGGTCGACGTGCGGCAGGCCCCCGCCGACCTGACCGACCTGAGCCGGACCTACCGGATGGCCTACCAGCCCTGGCGGGAGCCGGATGCGAAGGCGGTCCTGCGAGGTGGCCGCCAGGCGCCGGGCATGCCGCTGGAACAGCTCGTGGCAACGTTGGCCCGGCCGCCGGAACACCTCCTGGCCAAGTCGGCCCAGCTGGAGGCGACGGCCGCCGCGATGGTCCGGGTACCGCGCGCCGAGCCCGCGCCGTACCACAACGCCGACCAGCCCGGCTCGGAGTATTCGCTGGTGCAGGTGCTCGACGTGTGCCCGCCGCGGGTCCTGGCCGACCGGCACGGCATCGAACCCGACTTCTTCACCGAGTGGGGCCTCTTCTCCGCCGTGCTCACCGAGGAGCAGATCGAGGCCGTGCGCAACGATCCCGACGTCGACTACATCGAGAAGGACATCTTCATCGAGCTTCACTGACCGCGGCACCTAGACTTCGCCGGATGATCGTGCGGATGGCCGGCCCGGCGGACGTGACGGCGCTCGCGGAGTTCCGCGAGATAGGTCAGAGCGACCTTCCGGCGTACGCCGAATGGGTCGCCACCCACCAGGAGACCCACCTGCCGTTCGTCGCCGAGGCCGGCGGGCGGGTGATCGGCTCGGCCTGGCTGCACGTCGCGGAGCGGGTGCCCGGCAACGGCGCGATGGACAGGTGGTACGGCGACGTCCAGTCGGTCATGGTCCGCGAGGAGCACCGCAACCAGGGCGTCGGCGCCGCGCTGATGGCCGCGATCCTGGCCGAGGCCGCCGCCCGGGGGTTGCTGCACGTGACGGTCCACTCCGGTCGGCGCGCGGTCGGCTTCTATCTGCGCAACGGGTTCGAACACCATCGGCAGCTGTTGCTGTGGGAACCAGACGCTGAATGACGGCATGCTGAAGGCATGAAGACGATCGATCTGGTACGCGAGACGCGCCGGCGACTGAACGAGGACGGCCCGGAGTGGACGCGGGGGCCGGAGCTGGACTTCGCCACCGTGACCCTGCCGGAACGCGACTGTGATCTGCTGCGTGACCTGCTGATCGCCGAACGCGCCGGCACGGTCGTCGAGGTGGGCCTCGCCTACGGCAGTTCAGCGCTGGCGATCGGCGAGGCGCTGGTCGCCGGTGAAGCGCCGGTTACCGGTGAGCCGCTGATTGCCGGTGAGACGTCGGTCGCCGGTGGGAGCGGGGACGTCTTCGTGACAGGTGGTGCGCCTCGACACCTCATCATCGACCCGTTTCAGGCGGAGGCGTACCAGAACGTGGGTTGGAATCTCCTGACCCGCGCGGGCCTGGACCGGATCGCCGAGCTGATCCCGCAGCCGTCGTCCGAGGCTCTGCCGAGGCTGCTGGCCGAAGGCCTGGTGGCCGATGCCGCGTTCGTCGACGGCAGCCACCGGTTCCACGAGGTCTTCGTCGATCTGTACTACCTTCGCAAGATCGTCAAGCCGGGCGGCCTGATCATCCTCGACGACGACTGGGCGCCCTCGATCCGGACCGCCGTCCGCTACTTCGAGCGCAACCTGGGCTGGACGGTGCTGCCCGGCGCGTTCGACGGCGGCACGAAGGTGGCCGCCGGCGCGGTGACCGGCGAGCAGATGGTGCGCGGCTCGGGAACCGTCGCCGGGAATCCGCGCTGCCGTGCCATCCGCCTGCCGGACGAGCGGTTCGAGCCGGCCTTCGACGACTTCCGGCAGTTCGTCGAGTGATCTCCGGCGGTCGCGGCGGAGAATGGGCCGATGGCACTGATCCGCTGTGATTTCTGGTCCGAGGCGCTGGAGATGGGCACCGCGATGACGGTGATCCTGCCGGGTGGGGACGCGGTGGATCCACCGCCTGTGGTGTATCTGCTGCACGGGCTGACCGACGACCACACCGCGTGGAGCCGGTACAGCTCGGTCGAGCGCTACGCCGAGGAACTGGGCGTGGCGGTGGTGATGCCGTCGGTGGACCGGAGTTTCTACGCCAACGAGGCGTACGGGATGAGGTTCTGGGACTTCCTGTCGGCCGAGCTGCCGGAGCGGGTCGGGCAGTTCTTCCGGGTGTCGGCGCACCGCGAGGACACCTTCGTGGCCGGGTTGTCGATGGGCGGCTACGGCGCGATGAAGTGGGCGCTGCTCGAACCGGAGCGGTTCGCCGCCGCGGCCACGCTGTCCGGGGCGCTCGATCTCGCATACATCCAGGAACACGATCGTCGCCCGCACATCCGGGCCCTGGTCGCCCGGGTCTTCGCCGACCGGATCGTCGCCGGCGGCGACGAGGACCTGATGCATCTGGTACGGGTATCGGCCCCGTCGTCGCTGCCGCGGCTGATGCTGCGCTGCGGCAACGACGACCACCTGGTGGCGCAGAACCGCCGGTTCGTGGCGGCGTGCGCGACCGCCGGCGTCGAGCTGGACGCCGGGTTCGAACCGGGCGAACACACCTGGGAGTTCTGGGACCGGCAGCTGCCGGGGGTGCTGGCCTGGCTGCTCAAGCGGTGACGCTCAGTTGTCGTCGCGGCTCTGCTCGGCCAGGAACCGTTCCAGCTCGGCGCCGAGCTCCTCGGCGGTGGGCAGCGGGGTGTCCGAGTCGGCGAGCAGGTTGCCCTGGCGGCCGCGCAGGAACGCGTCGTACTGCGCCTCCAGCGAGGTGACCAGCCGGCCGGCCTGCTCGTCGTCGGCGACCTGCTTGTCGACCTCGTCCCGGACCGCCTTGGCCGCGTCGCGCAGGCCACCCGTCGGCAGGGCCAGGCCGGTGCTCTCCGACACCGAGTCGAGCAGCACCTCGGCCGCCGCCGGGTAACCGGTCTGGGCCAGGTAGTGCGGGACGTGCGCCGCGTAACCCAGCGCGTCCCGCCCGGACTGGCCGAGCCGGAACTCGAGCAGGTTGCCGACGCTGGCCGGCACCTGGACCCGCTGCAGCCACGACTCGTGCTCGCCGAGCAGGCGTTTGTCGGTGGCGTGCGCGGTCACCCCGACCGGGCGGGTGTGCGGCACGGCCATCGGGATCGCGTTGAGGCCGACCGTGACGCTGACGCCGAGACGGTCGATCAGGCCGGTCACCGCGGCGATGAAACGCTCCCACTGGAGGTCCGGCTCGGGGCCGGCGAGCAGCAGGAACGGGGTGCCCAGCTGGTCCTTGACCAGGTGCAGGGCCAGGCTCGGCTCCTCGTAGCTCTCGAAATGGTCGGCCACGAAGATCATCGGAGGGCGCCGGGAACGGTAGTCGAGCAGCTGGTCCAGGTCGAACGTGGCGACGATCTCGGTCTCCAGGTGTTCCAGCAGATTTTCCCTGGCCAGCTGGATCGCGGTGCCCGCGTCGACGAAACCGGTGAGCGCCTGGATGAGCACCGGGCCGTCCAGAGCCGGCAGTTCGCCGGTCACCTCGTAGAGCCCGTGGGGGTCGAGCACGCTGTGAACCTCCGTGAGAGCGGCGCCCGCTGACGCGGGCCTGTTCCGGCGGTAACAGCCGGCCGCCGGCGTTCATTCCGGCACGCTCCCATCATTACGCACCCGAGCGCCCCGGCGGCGACGTGCACGCACCGCGCACAATGGGATGACCTGGAGGTGCTTTTTGAATCAACAGCAGTCCGCCGAGTCCCTCGCCCCGTCCAGCACGCTGTGGGCCCGCATGAAGGCCGACCCGCAGTATGCCCCCGAGCATCTCGCCCTCGACGCGGTGCGCCGGCTCGGCCCGGAAGCCGCCGCCTGGCATGCCCGGATCAGCCAGGAACGCCCAGACCTCGACGCCGACGGCCTCGCCAACCTCGCGATCAAGCACTTCACCACGCTGGCCCGGGTCTCCGGGGCGGTCTCCGGCGCCGCCGGTCTGCCCGGCGCGGTCCTGGACGTCGGCGTCCTCGCGTGGACCCAGGCCCGGCTCGTGCTGCACGTGGCCGCCGCGTACGGTGTCGACCCGACCGCTGCCGAGCGGGCCACCGACCTGCTCATCCTGCAGAAGGTGCACAAGGTGGCCGAGACCGCACGGACCGCGCTCGGCGTCGCGGCCGGGCGGGAACGCGCCAGCCGGATCTTCACCGGCGACTCCGGGCGCCCGCTGGCCGCGGTGCTGGTGAAACTCGGCGTGAAACTGGCCCAGATGGCCGGGGTGCGGGCCGCGAAACGCCTGTTCGCCAAGATGGTCCCGGGCGCCGGCATCATCCTCGGCACCTGGGTGAACTCGGCGGCCACCAAGGATCTGGCGAAACGTGCCCGGGAGCATTACCGCAACGCCTAAGGTTCCGCTGCTCCGACCCGAAGCACCTGACGTGCTGGGATATCGGAAGTCCGCCGTCGCCCTGACCGCCGTCGTGCTGCCGCTGCTGCTCCTGGGCTGCTCCTCGTCCTCGTCGTCGACCCGGCCGGGCGACGAGGAGACGGCCGCCGCCGGCCGCAACTGGATCGTGGTCGACGGCGGCACGCCCACACCGTCGCCCACCGACCCGGTCGGCAAGGCGTCACCGACCCCGTCGACGACCCTGCCGCCGCTGCCCACCATCAGCCCCTGGCCGAGCGGGACACCGAGCAGCACCTGCACGCCCATCCAGCGGATCAAGAAGATCGACGGGCTGGCAGTGACACCGGCCAGCACCAGCGCGGTGGTCACCTGGTATCACCCGGGCGGGGCGAACATCGTCGACTACCGGGTGACCGCGATCAACCAGAACCTGATCACCGGCGCGCAGAAGGAGGTCGGCTGGACCCGCAGCGCGCCGGCCACGTGCGGGGACGTCAGCGCCACGGTGACCGGGCTGGACCCGCAGACGCCGTACACCTTCGTCGTCGACGTGGTCCTGAAGCGGGACAACTTCAGCCTGGAGGGCGTCTACACCCAGACGATCGCCCGGTCGGGGGTAATCAGCACCACGTAGGGACTTGTCACAGGGACTCTCTAAGCTTCCCGGCATGGAGACGATCGTCGACACTGTCGTACTGGTGGCGATCGCCGTCGTCGGCGCGGCCCTCGCCCGCCGGCTGGGATTCGTCGCACCCCTGGTGCTGCTCGTCGCCGGGCTCGGGCTGTCCTTCGTGCCCGGGTTCCCGGAGGCGCACCTCGATCACGAGCTGGTGCTGATCGGGATCCTTCCGCCGCTGCTCTACGTGGCGGCGCTGCAGACCTCGGTGCCCGCGTTCCGCCTCGCGTTGCGACCCATCCTGCTGCTCGCGGTCGGGCTCGTGGTGCTCACCGCGATGGTGGTGGGCTTTCTCGTGCATCTGCTGCTCCCGGCCGTGCCGCTGGCCGCGTGCGTCGCGCTCGGCGCGATCGTCGCCCCGCCGGACGCCGTCTCCGCGACCGCCATCGCCCGCCGGGTCGGCCTGCCCCGCCGGGTGGTGACCATCCTCGAGGGCGAGAGCCTGCTCAACGACGCGACCGCGCTGGTCATGGTGCGGGTCGCGATCGGCGCGCTGGCCGGGGCGGCGGTCGGTTTCTGGGAGATCGCCGGCGACGTGGCGCTCACCGCCGGCGGCGGCCTGCTGATCGGCCTGGCGTTCGCGGTCGGGGTGGCCTGGCTGCACCGCAAGATCGAGGATCCGCTGCTCGACGACGCGGTGGCGCTGCTCACCCCGTTCGTCGTGGTGATCATCGCGGAGAAACTGCACACCTCCAGCGTGGTCGCCGTGGTGATCGCCGGCCTCTACCTCGGCCACCGCATCCCCTACCTGCTGTCGCCCACCTCCCGCCTCCAGATGGACGCGGTCTGGCGCCTGATCAACTTCCTGCTGGAGGGCGTCGTCTTCCTGCTGGTCGGCCTCCAGCTCCGGCAGGTGATCAGCACCATCGAGACCAGCGTCACCACCACCGTGCAGGTCACCGCCGTGGTGTTCGGCGCGCTGCTGCTGATCCGGTTCCTCTGGATGTATCCGGCGACCTACCTGGCCCGGCTCGTCCCACGGATCCGCAACCGCGAGCCACGACCACCCGTCACCGTGCCGACCGTGATCGCCTGGGCCGGCATGCGTGGCGTGGTGACGCTGGCGGCCGCGCAGACCCTGCCGCCACCCGGCGCCGACGGCGTGCCCGACTACCCCCGCGAGCTGCTGATCTTCGTGGCGTTCGCGGTGATCGTGCTCACCCTGATGGTGCAGGGCACCACCCTGCCGTGGCTGGCCCGCCGGCTCGGCGTCCGCGAGGACAACAGCGCCCAGGACGCGCTGGCCGAGGCCGGGGTGCAGCACGCGGCCGGGCGGGCCGCCCTCGAAGCGCTGGAGGAGCATGCCGACGGCGCGCCGCCCACCGTCGTCGACAGGCTGCGCGGGCTGGTCGAGAGCCGCGGCAACAACGCCTGGGAACGGCTCGGCAGTCAGGACCGGGAAACCCCGTCGGCTGCGTACGGCCGCCTGCGCCGCGAGATGATCAGAGCGGAACGGCACGTCTTCAAGATCGCCCGGAACGAAGGGCGGATCCCCGAGGAGGTGCTGGTCCGCGCCCAGCGTGAGCTAGACCTGGAAGAGTCCCAGCTGCAACGGAGTGACGATTGACCTGTCAGCATCTCAAGGAGACGACCGAGCCGACCCCGCTCACCGCCTACGCGGACGGGTGCCCGCAGTGCCTGGCCATCGGCAACCACAACTGGGTGCACCTGCGCCTGTGCCTGACGTGCGGTCTGGTGGCCTGCTGCGACTCGTCGCCGGGCCGGCACATGTCCGAGCACCACGCCACCGCCGGGCACCCGGTGATGCGTTCGTTCGAGCCCGGTGAGTCGTGGCGCTGGTGCTACGAGGACGAGCAGCTCGGATGAGGATCCTCGTGGTCGGCGCCGGCGCGACCGGCGGATACTTCGGCGGCCGCCTCGCCCAGGCCGGGCGGGACGTGACCTTCCTGGTCCGGCCCGCCCGGGCGGCCCGGCTCGCCGAGCGCGGCCTGCGGATCAAGAGCCCCGACGGCGAGACTCAGCTCCGGCCACGCACGATCACCGAGGCCGACGGGCACTACGACCTGGTGCTCGTCGCGGTCAAGAGCTACTCGCTGGAGACGGCCCTCACCGACCTGACTCCGGCGGTCGGCCCGCGAACCGTGGTGATCCCGCTGCTCAACGGCATCCGGCACATCGAGTCTCTGGTCCGCCGTTTCGGCGCGGACCGGGCCTGGGGCGGCGTCTGCATGATCCACGCGACGCTCGACGGGGACGGCGACGTGCACCAGATGAGCGCCCTGCACCGGTTGTCCTTCGGCCCGCTCACCGCCGCCCTGCCTTCCGCCGGCTCCGCCTCGCCTTCGGTCGACTCTGTGCCGCTTTCGGCCGCTTCCGTCCCGCTCTCGGTCGGTTCCGTGCCGCCTGCCGCCGGTGATGACGTTGATGAGCGTCTCTCCGATGTCGCCGAGACGCTGTCCGGCGCCGGTTTCGACGCGCGGGCCTCGGCCACGATCGTTCAGGAACTCTGGGACAAATGGGTCCTTCTGGCCACCCTCGGCGCGGCGACCACCCTGCTCCGTGGCTCGATCGGCGCGATCAACAAGGCGCCCGGCGGCAGCGAGTTCCTGCATGCGCTGGCCGCCGAGACGTCCGCGGTCGCCGCCGCGGCCGGCCACCCGATCCGCGGCAAGGCGGCGGCGATGCTCGAAGCCACCATCGTGACCACCGAGCCGACGACCTCATCGATGTACCGCGACCTCACCCAGGGCCTCCCGGTCGAAGCCGGCGCGATCCTCGGCGACATGGTCTCCGAGGCGACAAAACACGAGGTCAGCGTGCCGTTGCTGGCCGCGGCCCACACCGGGTTGGCGGTCTATTCGGCAAACCTCTGATCTTGTACGGCTACCCGAACCCATTCGTGCCGACCCGCGAGCCAGACGGGACACCGGGCCGAAGCGCGACCGCCGGGCTGGCGCGCGGGCCCACGAATCGCACCGCCGACATCCACGCACAGTGGTGGGCGGGGTGCGTGGTGAGTTGTGGCTGGGGGTTGGGCGGGTTGAGGCGGCGGGGTCAGGGGTGGCTGCTTTTGATCTTTGTGGTCTCGGGTTGGTCGGGTGGCGCTGTGGCGGCCTCGGGGAGCTGGGCCAGTAGGTGTTCGGCTTCGCGGGCCACCCGGTCGGCGTCGGTGGCCTGGGCCTGGGCGTAGACGGCGGCGGTCCGGTCGGCGATGGCGGGCCAGTTGAAGTCGGCGCGGACACGTTCCCGGGCTCGCAGGGCCAGGGAACGCGCGTAATCGCGGTCGCCCAGCACCCAACCGGTCGCCTCGGCCAGGGCGGACGGGTCGCCGGAGGGGAACTTCACGCCTGTCACGCCGTGTTCGATGATCTCCTCGAGGCCACCGGTGCCGGCCGCCGCCACCGGGGTTCCGGCCGCGGCCGCCTCCAGGGCGACCATCCCGAACGGCTCGTAGATGCTCGGCACCACGTAACAGTCCGAGGCCCCCATCAGGGCGGTCAGCTCGTGACCGCCGAGGAAGCCGGTGAAGCTCACCTCGGGCGTACCCATGGCGAGGTTTTCCAGCTCTGACCGGTAAGGCCCGTCGCCGGCGACGACCACGCGGAGGCCGGGGAAACGGGAACGCAGGGCGGGCACGGCGTCGATCAGGTGCTGCACGCCCTTCTCGTAGACCAGCCGGCCGGCGTAGCTGACCAGCGGGCCGTCTCCGGCGTAGCGGGCACGGGCGGCGGCGACCGCGCGGGGGCGGGCCCGCCAGCGCAGGGCGTCCACCCCGTTGTGGACCACGTCGACACGGTCGGCCGGCACCTCGAACAGGCGGCCGATCTCACGTTTCATGTAGGCCGAGCAGACGATCACCCGTACCGCCTCGGTGGCCAGCCATCGTTCGATGTCGTCGATCGTGCGGTTGTGGGGGTTCGGGAGGTAGCCCTGATGGCGGCCGGATTCGGTGGCGTGGATGGTGGCGACCAGCGGCACGTCGAGGTGTTCGCGCAGGGTGACCGCGGTGTGGGCGACCAGCCAGTCGTGGGCGTGCACCACGTCGAAACCGCCGGTGCGGGCTGCATGCAGGGCGGCTCGGGTGAGCGTGTGGTTGAAGGCGACCGCCCAGGCCAGCAGGTTGCCGCCGGTGACGTCGAAGTTCGGCGGATCGTCCGGGGCGCGGACCACCCGGACACCCTCGGTGTACTCCTCCAGCAGCGCGCCCGGGGCGTGCCGGGTGACGACGGTGACCTCATGGCCGGCCCGGACCAGGGTGGTGGCGAGCGCGTGCACGTGCCGGCCGAGCCCACCGACCAGCAGCGGCGGGTACTCCCACGACAGCATCAGGATCCGGCTCATGCCCCGGCCGCCGGGAAGAGGAGGGCGGCGGGCGCCGGGACGGGACGGGGGGCGGTCATGGCTGGTACCTCTGTTTGATTCGTAGGGCCTCGGCGACCGAGCGGGCGGAGAACGGGACGCCGGACGCACGGTGTGGGGCGTCACCGTCGGCGGTCTCGCCGAGCGACCCGAGACCGGCTTCGGCCAGGTGGGCGTCGAGGGCGTCGAGCAGGCCGTCGACCGGGCGGCCGGTGGCGGCGCACGCGTCGGCGTACGGGCCGATCAGCCACGTCCACACCGGGCCCTGGTGGTGGGCCATGTCCGGGTCGGCGGGTCGGCGGGGCTGGTAGCCGTACTCGCCGGGGGCCAGGGTTCGCGGGCCGAGCGGGGTGAGCAGGGACTCGCCGACGGCGCGGACGGCGTTCGACTGGCGGCCACGCATCGGGGCGTGCGGCAGCGACCAGGCGAGCAGTTGATGCGGGCGCAGCGACGGGTCGTCGTGATGCGCCCCGGCACCGAGCGGATAGGCCGCCGCAGGTCCTTCGACGACGTCGTACAGCCAGCCCTCGGGCGCCGGGAACCGGGCGGCGAACGACTCCTGCGCCCGGGCGTGCCGGGCCCGCGGCTCGCCGTCGTCGTGGCCGCCCTCGCCGAGCAGGTCGCACATGGCGGCCAGCGCGTTCACCCAGAGCGCGTTCAGGTCGACCGGCTTGCCGACCCGGGGGGTGTCCGGGCCGGGGGAGGCCAGCCGGACCAGGCCGTCGGCCGGGTCGATGCTGAGCGGCCCGGACCCGCCGAGATGATGGCGCAGCACCCGGCCGAGCGGCGCCGCCAGTTTGGCGGCCAGCGCGCTGTCACCGGTCCGGGTGACATGCCGGTCGACCGCGTGGACCAGCCACAACGGGCCGTCGAGGGAGTCGTGCCGCAGCCACGGCGCATCCGGGGTACGCAGTTCGCCGGCGGCCGCGCGGGTCCGGGCGATCAGCAGCTCACGGCCTTCGTCGACGCGGCCGGTGTCCAGGAACAGCCCCTCGTAGGCGGTCATCGTGTCGCCCAGCCAGCGGTCCTGTCCCGGGTATCCGGCGATCACGTCCGGCCCGTCCGGGGACCTGACGATGAACCTGTCGGCGGCCAGTACGAGCGTTTCCGCGTACCCCTCGGCCTTGGACAGGGTGACCAGCCGGTGAGCGCGCTCGCGCTCCGCCGCGATGACCGCAGGCGGTGGTGGCGGGGTTTCGCCGAGCGGGCCGGCCCAGGCCGAGATCTCGCATGCGCCGCCCGGACCGGCCTGCCGGAAGAAGGTCCCGGCGTGCCAGAGGTCCTCGACCGCGTCCTCCGATGGGCCGGTGCGCACCCCGAGGTGCCAGGATCCGGCGGGCTGCCAGCCGGGCCCGTGCAGCCGGTACGCGCGGTCGAGGATCACACCGCCGGCGACGGGTTCGACGACGAGGCCGGGCCCGTCGGCGCGGCGGCTGGTGTTCGCGGTCCGCCAGGTGCACATCGCGGCGACAGCGAGGCCGACCGGGCCGGGCGCGCTGAGCACCCGGTGCACGACGGCGACCGACGGGTGGCCGTGGCGCATGGCGAGTTCCCGTTCGATGACGACGTCGCCGATCCGCCACCGCCAGCGCGGCAGGCCCTGGTCCAGGGTGAACGTCTCCAGGTGCCGGTGGCCGGACGGCTCGACCGGCCCGGACGCCCAGGTGTGCGTGTACAGCGGGATCTTGGCGCCGGACGGCAGGGTGACGGTGAGGTCGAGCGAGGCGAGCGCGACGTGACCGGAGACGGTCAGCAGGGCGTGTTCGCGACGGGTGCGCAGGCCGCTCACCGTGCCGGAGGCGTATCCGCCGAGGCCGTCGGTGACCAGCCACTCGCGGCCGGTGCCCGCCTCTGCGGAGAGGGAGCCGCACACGTGCGGCCCGAACGTGAACTGATCATTCCGCGGCACGGTCCCTCAAATGCTCAACTCGATACGCGCGCCACAAACCCCCGGACGGGGAGATATCAGTGGCTAACCGGACAGTCGGGCCGACGTTAGCAGTGAAGTCCGCGAGAATGGCCGCAGACGCGGCCGCGCAGGGTTAGCCGGTCCCACGGACGGGCATAGCAGTTCCCCGCCGGCCCCGATGAGTCCGACGGCCGAGGGTAGGAGCACGGATATGCAGGTCTGGCCTGGTCATCGGTACCCGCTGGGTGCCACCTACGACGGGACGGGCACGAATTTCGCGATCTTCTCCGAGGTGGCCGAGGCGGTCGAGCTGTGCCTGTTCGACCCGTCCGGCAACGAGCGGAAGGTGCTGCTGCACGAACAGGACGCGTTCGTCTGGCACGCCTATCTGCCGGGGGTGGAGCCGGGGCAGCGGTACGGATACCGCGTCTACGGCCCGTACGAGCCACACCGGGGACTGCGGTGCAATCCGCACAAGCTGCTGCTCGACCCGTACGCGCGGGCGGTCGACTCGGACATCGACTGGCACCCGTCGCTGTACGCCTACGACTTCGAGAACCCGGATCAGATGTCCGAGCTGGACTCGGGGCCGTACATGCCCAAGGGCGTGGTGGTGAACCCGTACTTCGACTGGGGCAACGACCGCCGCCCGGACATCCCGTACCACCACTCGGTGATCTACGAGACGCACGTCAAGGGCCTGACCCAGCGGCACCCGGAGATCCCGCGGGACATGCGTGGCACCTACTCGGCGATCGGCCACCCGGCGATCATCGAGCACCTGAAGAGCCTCGGCGTGACCGCTGTCGAGCTGATGCCGGTGCACCAGTTCGTGCACGACAACCGGCTGCACGACCTGGGCCTGAACAACTACTGGGGCTACAACACGCTCGGCTTCTTCGCGCCGTACCACGGCTATTCGGCGATGGGCTCGCTCGGCCAGCAGACCCAGGAGTTCCGGGGCATGGTCAAGGCGCTGCACGCAGCCGGCATGGAGGTCATCCTCGACGTCGTCTACAACCACACGGCCGAGGGCAACCATCTGGGGCCGACGCTGTCGCTGAAGGGCATCGACAACCGGACCTACTACCGGCTGGTGGACGATCAGCCGCAGTTCTACATGGATTACACCGGCACGGGTAACAGCCTGAACGTGCGCAGCCCGCAGAGCCTCCAGCTGATCATGGACTCGCTGCGGTACTGGGTGACCGAGATGCACGTCGACGGTTTCCGGTTCGACCTGGCGTCCACGCTGGCCCGGGAGTTCTACGACGTGGACCGGCTGTCCACGTTCTTCGAGGTGGTGCAGCAGGACCCGATCGTCGGCCAGGTGAAGCTGATCGCCGAGCCGTGGGACGTCGGGCCGGGCGGCTACCAGGTCGGCAACTTCCCGCCGAACTGGACCGAGTGGAACGGCAAGTACCGGGACACGGTCCGGGACTTCTGGCGCGGCGAGCCGGCGACGCTGGCCGAGTTCGCGTCCCGGATCACCGGGTCGGCCGACCTGTACCAGGACGACGGCCGCAAGCCCTTCCACTCGATCAACTTCGTGACGGCGCACGACGGGTTCACGCTCAACGACCTGGTGTCGTACAACGACAAGCACAACGACGCCAACGGCGAGGAGAACCGGGACGGCGAAAGCCACAACCGGTCCTGGAACTGCGGCATCGAGGGGCCCGCCACCGACCCGGGGGTGCTCGCGCTGCGGGCCCGGCAGCGGCGCAACTTCCTGGCCACGCTGATGCTCAGCCAGGGCGTGCCGATGATCTCGCACGGTGACGAGCTGGGCCGCACCCAGCAGGGCAACAACAACGCCTACTGCCAGGACAACGAGCTGGCCTGGATCGACTGGGAGAACGCCGACGAGCGGCTGCTGCAGTTCGCCCGCAAGCTGACCGCGTTCCGGCACCGGCACCAGGTGTTCCAGCGCCGCCGGTTCTTCACCGGGCTGCCGGTGACCGCGCGTGGTGGCGGTGACCCGCTGCCGGACCTGGAGTGGTTCACCCCGGACGGCCGGCAGATGGCCGGTGACGACTGGGGCAACGACTTCGGCCGGGCGGTCGCGCTCTTCGTCAACGGCGAGGGCATCCGGGAGCGCGGCCAGTACGGCCAGCGCCACGTGGACAGCTCGTTCCTGCTGTTCTTCAACGCGCACGACGCGCCACTCGAGTTCACCACGCCTCCCGCCGAGTATGGGGAGAAGTGGGAGAAGGTAATCGAAACCGCCGAACCGACCCCGGATCGCCCGTCCGTCGTGGAGGCCGGACACAAGATCTGGGTGCCGGACCGGTCCCTCATCGTGCTCGACAGGACGGTCTGATGAGCCCCAGCAGCACCTACCGAGTCCAGGTCCGCCCGGATTTCCCGCTCACCAGCGCCGCCGAGACAGCCGACTACCTGGCTGATCTAGGGGTGAGTCACCTCTACTCGGCACCGCTGCTCACCGCCGCGCCGGATTCGCAGCACGGTTACGACGTGGTGGACCATTCGCAGGTCAGCCCGGCGCTGGGTGGGCCGGAGGGGCTGGCCGCGCTCGCCGGAGCGCTCAAGGCCGCCAACCTCGGGCTGGTCGTGGACATCGTGCCCAACCACGCCGGGGTCGGGGTCGCGCACACCAACCCGACCTGGTGGGACGTCCTGAAAAAGGGTCAGGAGTCGGACTTCTCCGGCTACTACGACATCGACTGGTCGCGGGGGAAGATCCTCCTGCCGGTCCTGGCCAACAAAACGGATGCTCTCGACGACCTGCGGATCGAGGACGGCGAGCTCCGCTACTTCGACAAGCGTTACCCGATCGCCGACGGCACCGGCGACGGCACGCCCCGCGAGGTGCACGACCGCCAGCACTACGAGCTGGCCGACTGGACCCGCGGCGACCGGGAGATCAACTACCGGCGGTTCTTCGCCATCACCGACCTGGCCGGGCTGCGCGTCGAGGACCCGGACGTCTTCGCCGCCACCCACGCCGAGATCCTGCGCTGGTACAACGAGGGCCTGGCCCAGGGCATCCGGGTCGATCACCCGGACGGCCTGCGCAACCCCGCCGAGTACTTCAACCGGCTCCGCGACGCCGCCCCGGACGCCTGGATCGTGGTCGAGAAGATCCTCGAACCGGGCGAGCGGCTGCCCGCCTGGCCGGTCGCCGGCACCACCGGGTACGACGCGATGGCCGAGGTCAACGGCGTCTTCGTGGACCCGGCCACGGAGGCCTTCTTCGACACCCTCGACCACCACCTGACCGGCGCCACGGTCTCCTGGCAGGACCTGGTGCACGACGCCAAACTGCACGTGGCCACGAACGTGCTGGCCGCCGAGCTGGCCCGGCTCGCGTCGCTCGTACCCGAGATCGAGGCCGCGCCCAAGGCCCTCGCCGAACTCGCTGCGTGTTTCCCGGTGTATCGCTCCTACCTGCCGGCCGGCAGCCGTGACCTGGCGACCGCCCGGTCCGAGGCGGGCCGCCGCCGCCCGCAGATGATCGGCGTGCTCGACCAGCTGACCGCCCGGCTGCGCAATCCGGCCGACGAGCTGGCCATCCGGTTCCAGCAGTTCACCGGCGCGGTGATGGCCAAGGGCGTGGAGGACAACGCGTTCTACCGGTGGACCCGGTTCGTGGCCCGCAACGAGGTCGGCAACGACCCGGCGAAGTTCGGCGTCACCATCGACGAGTTCCACCACTACGCCGAGCAGCGGCACGCCGACTGGCCGGACACCATGACGTCGCTGGCCACCCACGACACCAAACGCGGCGAGGACGTCCGCGCGCGGCTCGCGGTCCTCTCCGAGGTGCCCGGCGACTGGACCGAGGTGGTGCGCCGATGGGTCCGGTTCGCTCCGCTCCCGGACCCGGCGCTGGCCCATCTCCTCTGGCAGGTCACGGTCGGCGCGTGGCCGATCTCCCGGGAGCGACTTCAGGCGTACGCCGTGAAAGCCGCCCGGGAAGCCGGAACCGGAACGAACTGGCTCAGCCCCGACGAGGGTTTCGAGACCATCCTGCGGCAGATGGTCGACCGGATCTTCGACGATCCGGCGCTGCACCGGGAGGTCGCCGACTTCGCCACGTCGATCGCCCCGCCCGGCTGGTCGAACTCGCTCGGCCAGAAGCTGGCGCAGCTCACCATGCCCGGCGTCCCGGACGTCTACCAGGGCACCGAACTGTGGGACCACTCGCTCGTCGACCCGGACAACAGGCGCCCGGTCGACTTCGCCGCCCGCCGGGAGCTGCTCGGCCGGATCGACGACGGCTGGCTGCCACCGGTCGACGAGACGGGCGCGGCGAAACTGCTGATCACCAGCCGGATCCTGCGGCTGCGCCGGCAGCGGCCCGAGCTGTTCACCGGTTACCGCCCGGTCTTCGCCGACGGGCGGGTCCCGGAGCACGTGCTGGCCTTCGACCGGGGCGGTGTGGTGGCGGTCGCCACCCGGCTCCCGGTCGGATTGTCACGGCACGGCGGCTGGGGGGACACCACGCTGTCACTGGACGGACATAGTTGGACGGAAGTGTTCACGAACACCGGCTACGGTGGCAATCGCCTCGCCGTGGCCGAGTTGCTGCACACCTATCCCGTCGCTCTTCTGGTGAAAGAATGACTCTCTTCTCGGTGTGGGCGCCGGAAAAGCCCGTTCGTCTTCGCGTCGCCGGGGAGGACCGCGAGATGGAATCCGGCGAGGACGGCTGGTGGCACCTCGACGTGCCAGGCGCCGGGCCCGGCAGCGACTACGCCTTCCTGCTGCCGGGTGCCGACAATCCGCTGCCCGATCCGCGGTCGGCGTGGCAGCCGGCCGGAGTGCACGGCCCGAGCCGGGTCTACGACCACTCGGCCTTCGCCTGGACCGACCACGGCTGGACCGGCCGGCAGCTGCCCGGCTCGGTCCTCTACGAGATGCACGTCGGCACGTTCACCCCGCAGGGCACCTTCGACGCCGCGATCGAACGGCTCGACCACCTCGTCGACCTCGGTGTCGACCTGGTCGAGCTGCTGCCGGTCAACGCGTTCAACGGCACCTGCAACTGGGGGTACGACGGGGTCTGCTGGTTCGCGCCGCACGAGGCGTACGGCGGGCCGGACGGCCTCAAACGGTTCGTCGACGCGGCCCACGCCAAGGGCCTCGGCGTGGTGCTCGACGTGGTCTACAACCACTTCGGGCCGTCCGGGGCGTACGCGCCGATGTTCGCCCCGTACCTCAGCAACAAGAGCAACGCCTGGGGCGACTCGATCAACCTGGACGGACCCGGCTCGGACGGGGTGCGCCGCTACATCGTCGACAGTGTGCTGATGTGGCTGCGTGACTACCACGTCGACGGGCTGCGGCTGGACGCCGTGCACGCGCTGCACGACGAGGGCGCCGTCCACCTGCTCGAACAGATGGCCGTCGAGGTGGAGACGCTCTCCACCGAGGTGCGCCGCCCGTTGTCGCTGATCGCCGAGAGCGACCTCAACGACGCAAAACTGATCACCCCCAGAGAGGCCGGGGGGTACGGGCTGCACGCCCAGTGGGACGACGACGTCCACCACGCCCTGCACACCCTGCTCACCGGGGAACGCCAGGGCTACTACGGCGACTTCGGGTCGCTGGACTGCCTGCGTACCGTCCTGGAGGGCGCGTTCTTCCACGCCGGCACCTGGTCGTCGTTCCGTGGCCGCCGGCACGGCCGCCCGGTCGACCGGCAGCGCACCCCGGGCCACCGGTTTGTCGCGTTCCTGCAGAACCACGACCAGATCGGCAACCGGGCGGTCGGCGACCGGCTCACCGCCACCCTCTCGCCGGGCCTGCTCAAAGTGGCCGCCACCCTGCTGCTGACCTCGCCGTTCACGCCGATGCTGTTCATGGGCGAGGAGTGGGCGGCCAGCAGCCCCTGGCAGTACTTCACCTCGCATCCCGAGCCCGACCTGGCCGCCGCCGTGCAGAAGGGGCGCCGCCGCGAGTTCGCCAGCCACGGCTGGGCCGAGAGCGACGTGCCCGACCCGCAGGACCCGGCCACCTTCGAGCGTTCCAAGCTCGACTGGTCCGAGCTGGGCAAACCCGGTCACGCCGAGATCCTCGACCTGTACCGCAGGCTGATCGCGCTGCGCCGGAGCACACCCGGGCTCACCGACCCGTGGCTGCACCAGGTCGAGGTGTGGCACGGCGACCAGCACGTGGTCGTCCGGCGCGGGCCCAGCGTGGTCGCCGCCAACCTGGCCGCCGTCCCGCAGACGGTCAGCGTACGGGCGCTGCCCCGGTCGGTGCTGCTGGCCACCGCGCCCGGTGTCGTCGTCGAACGGGACCGGCTGGTGCTGCCGCCGGAGAGCGCGGCGGTCGTCTCGGTCCGCTGAGGTGCACGCTTCCGCCATCATGTGATCGTGACTGTGGGGAAATCACGCAAGAAGAGAAAAGACAAGGCGCATCACTGGTCCGACGCGTGCACACCGAACTGCGACTGTGACATTCCCGGGTGCGACTGTTTCTCGCTGAGCATGATGTTGCGGTTGTTCGCGGCGCTCAGCCGTACCCCAGGAGGCTCCCGTGCCGAACGGGCGGTGACCGGTGCGATCCGCGGCTACCGGAAGGTCTCGCCGAGGTTGCCCACCCGGTGCCGATACCAGCCCACATGCAGCGCGTATGCGCTGCTCGCGATCGAGCGGCACGGCCTCCGGGCCGGGCTGCGGCTGACCGCCGCGCGTCTCGCCCGATGCCGTCCGGGTGTCCCGTTCGGTACCGGGGATCCCGTTCCCTGAGGATGTCGGGCACGATGACTCGTCTGGGGACGAAGGGACGGGTCGATGGCTGACACCGACAACGGCGGCGCGCCGGAGCCACCGCCACGGCAACCGCCGGACGAGGGCTGGCTTCTGCGGACGCTGCAACAGCTTCCGCCGAAGCAACTGGCCGCGCTGCGCCGGTTCGTGACCGCCGCCGCCCCGCCGGAACCGCCGCCACCCGTCCCGGTCGAGGAGATGACGGTCGAGGAGGTCGCCTCCCAGGAGATCGCCACGCAGGCGGCGATGGAGCAGGCCCGGGCCGAGGCGGAGCACGCCGCGATCACCCGGCGCGACAACCAGTTCAAGGTGTGGCGGCTGGCCGGGCTCGGGGTGCTCGTGGTCCTGACCCTGCTGGTCGCCCTGGGCCGGCTGCTGGTCGGCGGGCCGCAGTCGGTCGCCGAGCTGCGCGCCGAATCAGGTGTCGACACCTGGACGACGCTCGCCATCGGCGTCAAGGACGACCAGTACGGAACCGCCTACTACGACGGGAAGACCTGGTCCGGGTTCGACATCGACATCGCGTACATGATCGCCGAGGATCTCGGTTTCCGTCGCGACGACGTGCGCTTCTACGGTCTGGAGAGCGAGGACCGGGCCCGGATGCAGGCCACCGACCCGGCCGACGGCAAACGCGTGCCGGTGCAGCTGGTGATCGCCAGTTACAGCATCACCGAGGAACGCAAGAGGGCCGGCGTGCACTTCTCCGAGCCCTACCTCTACACCGAGCAGTCGGTGATCACCCTCACCGGCCATCCGTCGGTGGTCGCGCTCGCAGACCTCGAAGGCCAGCGCGTCTGCACGCTCTCCACGTCGACGAGTGAGAGCGCGCTGACCAAGGCTATGGCGATCGTGACCCAGAAGAACCGGGTCAAGGAGTGCTTCGACGCACTGAACGCCGGCCAGGTCGAGGCGATCAGCACCGACGCCGCCATCCTGGCCGGCTGGAAGCACCGGTTCCCCGACAAGTACGAGCACTGGGACCTGGGCCTGGAGTCCAACGAGCGGTGGGGCGTCAACGTGGGGGAGAACCCGGCCCTGGAGAAACTGGTCAACCTCACGCTCTACCGCTCGTACACCGACCCGGAGGACGACAGGTGGGAGAAGGCTTTCGAGCAGAACCTCCAGCTCCAGATCGACCCGGTCAAGGACACGCCGGTCGCGGTCGGCCAGCAGCCCCCGGCGCAACGGCCGGAGATCGGCTGGCTGCCGTGGGAGGATCCGCTGGGATGAGCCCCGACATCAGAACCGGCCGGGTCGTCAAGAGACGCGCCCCGGCCCGCCCCGGCTACCGGGCCGAGCTGAACTGGCTGCTCGCCGTGCTGCCCGGCTTTCCGCTGCTGCTGCTCGTGCTGCGGCTGTGGTACCTGAGCCGGCAGGACCTGCCCACGATGCTGCTGCTGGTGCAGTACATCAACCCGCTCGGCATGATCGGGGCGCTGTTCATCACGCTCAGCTGGACGGTGCCCGCGGCCATCCTGCTGGTCCGGGTGCTCGGCGGCATCTCGCTGGTCAGCTCACCGCGGCAGACCGCGACGTCGTTCCTGGCGGTGGCCGCGTTCCGGATGCCCGGCTGGGTCGTCGTGATCGCCGTCGTGATCGCCGCCTTCACCTGGCAGCTGCGCATGCTGCCACTGCTGATGATGCTGGTCGTGGCGATCCTCGGGCTGACCGCGGTGCAGGGGGAGCACGGTGAGCCGTGGCTGATGCGGTGGCTCACCCTGGGCGTGCCGGTGCTCGTCGCGATCATCGTGTGGATCTTCGTCTGGCCGGGAGTGGTCGCCGCCCTCCGCGCCGGTGAGTACGGGACGGCCGTACTCCTGTTCGCTCCTCCGCTCTTCGGCCCGGTCCTGACCGGGCCCGTTCCGGAACGCTGGGCCCGGATCGCCACCCACTGGCCCGCCGTGGCGGTCGCCTTCGCCATGCCGTTCATGGTCGGCGTCGTCTTCCTGCGGGCCCCGGTCCTGCCGGACAGCGCCATCGAGGTGGAGACCGGGGACGAGCCGATGAAGGTGGTCCGCGGCCAGCTCATCGCCGTCGACGACACCTCCACCACGATGCTGGAGGCCACCGGCCAGGTCACCTTCATCCCCAACGGCGAGGTCCGGTCGAAGACGCTCTGCCCGCAGGCCTCGGACGACCCGGGCAGCGGCGTCACGGTCCGCGGCTGGCCGATCGAGGCCCCGGCACTGGAATGGATCGCGCCGACACGGCCGGTTACCGAAATCGATCCCCGATGCCTCGGCCGGCCCCTGAATCGGGGTTCAGGCGGTGGATGAGTGTAATTTCAGCAACGACATGTGCGACATGCCGCCCACCACGTGCAGACAGGCTGGCGTCGACCTGGCAGGCTGCACGCCATGACCTTGCACCTCCGGTGGGCGGCCGTCACCGACCAAGGACACGTCCGGAGCAACAACGAGGACGGTCACTTCGCCGGTGACTCGCTTCTCGTCGTCGCGGACGGCATGGGCGGCATGGCCGCCGGCGATCTGGCCAGCCGGATCGCCATCGAAGCCATGGTCTCGCTCGACACGCCGATCACCACCGAGCACCAGATGGACGCGCTGCACCGGGCGCTCGAACTCGCCAACGGGCGGATCGCCGAGCAGGTGGCCCTCGACCCCACGCTGGCGGGCATGGGGACCACCCTGACGGCGGTGCTCTTCAACGGCGAGCGGGCGGCCATGGCCCACGTCGGCGACTCCCGGGCCTACCTGCTCCGCGACGGCCGGCTCAACCAGCTCACCAAGGACGACACGTACGTCCAGATGCTCGTCGACCAGGGCCTGATCAAGCCGGAGGAAGCGGCCGCCCACCCACGCCGGGCCGTCGTCACCCGGGTGCTCCAGGGCGAGCCGGTCACCCCGGCCTACGTCATCGTCGAGCCCCAACTGGGTGACCGCTGGCTGCTGTGCAGCGACGGGCTGACCGGCGTCGTGCCCGACCCGGTCCTCGAGGAGGAGCTGCGCACCATCGCGGATCCGAAGTCCTGCGCGGAGAGGCTCATCGATCTCGCCCTGCGCGGCGGCGGGCCCGACAACATCACGGTGATCGTCGCCGACGTGACCGCGGGGGACTGAGCGGGTATTTTACTCCGGCCGCGACGTCTCGCGGCCCGGACTCTGGTGGTGATCACGACGGCGCGACTGCTCGGCACGCTGGCGTTCACCCTGGGTGTGGTCGCCTTCGGCGAACTCGTCCTCGGCACGCCCCGCCTCTACACCGACACTGCGCAACTGGTCGCCGGACTCGTCGCGGCCACCGTCTGCCTGGCCGTCGGCCGTGACCGGGCCGGCATCCCGCGCCGCTGGCGGCTGCTCTCCGCCGGTGGGCTCGTCGTCTGGTCCCTCAACCGGGTCTGGTGGGTCGTCCAGGATCTGGCCGGCGCCGACCAGCCCCCGCACGCGCTCACCTGGGCCGGGTTGTTCGTCCTGCCGGTCTGCATGCTGGTCGGGCTGCTCGGCGCTGTGCACACCAGGCCCCGGCCGGTGCCCACCTCGCCGCTGCGCGACCAGTTCGCGCTGGTCATCGACAGTCTGCTGATCACCGGATCGGTGCTGGCCCTCTTCTGGTCGGTGCTGCCCGGTTCGCCCGCCCTCCGCGGCCTCGATGTCGTCTACCTGGTCTACCTGATCGCCGACCTGGTCCTGTTCACCATGGTGGTGCTGCTGCTCACCACCCGGCCCGACTCCCCGGCCGGACGGCGTCCGCTGCGGCTGGTCGGATCGGCGCTGCTCGCCTTCGGCGTCGCCGACACCGTCCGGCTCCTCGGCGGCGGCCCGACCTGGCTGGAAGGGCTCGGGCATCTGCTCGGGCCGGCGTTCATCGCGATGGCGGCGCTCAGCCCCAACCGGGTGCCGGCGCCACAGCCCGACCCCGAAGTCCTGGAACGCGACTGGTTCCGGCTCCTGCTGCCGTACGGGCCGGTCGTCGTCACCGGGGTGGTGCTGGTCGTGCGTACCGTCGCCGAAGGCTCGCTCAGCCCGTTCGAGGCGTACCTCGGCTGGCTCGGCCTCGCCCTCGTCGTCACCCGCCAGATGATCACCATCGTCGACAACACGGTCCTCTTCGACCGGGTCGCCACCGCCCAGCGCCGCCTGCGCCACCAGGCCTACCACGACCCGCTGACCGGGCTCGCCAACCGGGCGCTCTTCCGGGAACGGCTCGTCCTCGCCATCGACGCCCACCAGAAACGCGGCACGCCGGTGGCCGTGCTCTTCGCCGATCTCGACGACTTCAAGCTGATCAACGACACGTTCGGGCACGCCATCGGCGACCGTGTCCTGCAGGCCATCGGGGAGCGGATGCGGGCCGGGGTCCGGGCCGGCGACCTGGTCGCCCGCCTCGGCGGCGACGAGTTCGCCATCGTCCTCGACCAGGGCGGCGTCGCGGTTCCCGCGCCGCGCCGCCGGTCGCCCTGGCGTCGCCGCGGGGACGGCATGCTGCGGCAGCGGCGCTACGTCCTCTCCGCCGCGGGGGTACGGGTCTCCGAGGCGGCCTTCGCCGGTGGCGCCGCGGTGTCGCCCTCGTGGGATGCCTCGCCCGTGCCTGCTTCCGTGGACTCCCCGGCGCCCGGTTCCGGCTCCCCCCTCCCGGGCGACGCGGCCACTGACTTCGACGCCGCCTGGGAGGCCGAGGCCGAGACCATCGGTCAGCGGGTGCTGGCGACCCTCCGCGAGCCGTACCTCATCGACGGCCGCTCGGTCGGTGTCGGCGTCAGCATCGGCCTGGTCACCGCCGAGCCGGGCGACAAGCTCACCGCCGACCTGCTGCTGCGCCGCGCCGACGCCGCCATGTACGCGGTGAAACGCCGCGGCAAGGGCGAACTGATCCGCTACACCGGCCCCAAGGACTCCGGCCCGCACGCCGACCTGCCACAACTCCTCGCCGGCGCGCTGTCCGGCGGAAGCCCCGCAGCGGCCGGCTTCGACGTGCACTACCAGCCGATCGTGCGGCTCAGCGACGGCGCCACCGTCGCGGTCGAGGCCCTGGCCCGCTGGACCGACCCGGTGGCCGGCCCGGTCCACCCCGACGTGTTCGTCACGATGGCCGAGCGAACCGGCCTGGTCGCCGCGATCGACGACTTCGTGCTCGACCGGGCCTGCGCCGACGCCGCCCGGCTGGCCGAGCTCTACGGCCGCCCCATCGACGTGCACGTGAACGTCTCCGCCGGCCGTCTCGCCGGCCAGGGCGTGGAGGAGTCGGTCCGCGCCGCCCTCACCCGTCACCGTCTCGAACCGGCCCGGCTGATCATCGAGATCACCGAGACCCTGCGCATCCCCGATCTGCCCTGCGCCGCCTCCCTGGTCGAACGGCTCCGCGGCCTGGGCGTACGGGTCGCCCTCGACGACTTCGGCAGCGGGTACAACGCCCTCGCGCAGCTGCACGCCATCCCGGTCGACATCGTGAAGCTCGACTCCACCCTGACCGACGTCGACACATCCCCGGAACGAGCCGGCGCCCTGTGCCGCTCGGTGCTGGCCATCTGCGCCGAACTCGGCATCACCGTGGTGGCCGAGGGCCTGGAGACCGAGGAACGGGCCGGTGCGATGGCCGCGCTGGGCTGTCCGCAGGGCCAGGGCTACCTCTATGGCGCCCCGGCATCGCTCGCCCGTCTGCCGGGCCGGTCCGCGCCCTGAGCCTCGCCGGTTTCAGCGGGCCCGTGGGTTGGCACGCCGGGTCGGCTCGGCGGTGGTGGGGTCCTCCGGCCAGGGGTGCCGTGGATACCGGCCGCGCATCTCGGCGCGCACCTGCGGATAGCCCTGAACCCAGAACGAGCCCAGGTCGGCGGTGACCGCGACCGGCCGCCCCGCGGGGGAGAGCAGGTGCAGCAGCACCGGAACCCGCCCGTCGGCCAGACGTGGCGCCTCCTTCCAGCCGAACGCCTCCTGCACCTTCACCGCCAGCACCGGCGCCGCCGGATCGCGGTAGTCGATCCGGACCTGCGACCCGCTCGGCACCGGCAGCCGTTCCGGCGCCACGTCGTCCAGCCGGCCCGCCACCGACCAGGGCACCAGGCGTCGCAGACCACCGGCGACATCGGTTCGGGCCAGGTCCGCCCGCCGCCGGGCGGCGCCGAGATCGAGCCAGTCCTCCGGATTCGCCAGCAGCGCCTCGTCGGACATGTCCGGCCAGGGATCGCCGAGCGCCGCATGGGCGAAGGCGAGCCGTCGCCGCAGGTCCTCGGCGTTGCGGCTCCACGTCAGCAGGCCGAGCCCTTCCTGTCGCAGGCCGGTGACCAGCGCCGCCCGGAGCAGCGCCGGGTCGGGATCGGCGAGACGGGTGGAGGCCAGGATGATCGCTCCGAGCCGGCGGACCCGCCGGGCCACCACGTCACCGTCGATCCACCCGATCTCGGTGGCCTCGGACACCATCGGGGCGGCCACCTCCAGGGCGGTCTCCTCGTCCAGCGGCGCGGCGCTGCGGACCCGGGCCACCCGTGCCCCGGCCGGTCGGTCCGCGCCCGCCACGGCCAGCCACGACGTCCCGGTCAGCGGGCTGCCGGCGGGCAGCTCGGCTGCGGTGCCGCCGGCCATCAGGTAGGACCGGCCGCCCGGCTCCCGCACCCGGGCGACCCGCTCCGGGTAGGCCAGTCCCACGATCAGCCCGGCCGCGGCGTCGTCACTGAGCCGCGCCGCCTCGTCCGGTCGTGGGGTGGGAACGCGGCTCAGGGCACGGGTCAGGCGGCGGGTCTCGGCGCGCCGGGCGGGATCGTCACGGCCGGCCCGCAGAACCGTGACCACGTCACCGTTCGTGGTGCGGTCGTCGTCGAGGACGGCGACCAGCTCAGCGGCCCGGGCCGCGCCGAGGACGGCGGCGCCGTCGATCAGGGCGCGGCCCAGCCGGGGGTGCAGACCGGCGGCGGCCAGGGCCCGCCCGCGTGCGGTGACCCGGCCGCCGGTGTCGACCGCGCCCAGGTCGTGCAGGGTGGCGACGGCGGCTCGCAGCGCACCGGCGGGCGGCGGATCGGGCAGGGCCAGGCCGTCCCCGTCCGGGTGCCCCCACAGCGCCAGATCCAGCGCGAACCCGGTCAGGTCGGCGGCGGCGATCTCCGGCTCGGGCTGGGCGGGCAGCCGGTCGTGCAGCGCCGCCGGCCAGCAGCGGTAGACCCGGCCGGGCGCCTCACGGCCGGCCCGCCCGGCCCGCTGCTCCGCGGACGAACGCGAGACCCCGACCGTGGCCAGAGCGCCCAGGCCGCGGGCGTGGTCCATCCGGGGCACCCGGCTGAGCCCGGCGTCGACCACCGCCCGGACCCCCGGAACCGTCAGGCTGCTCTCGGCGACCGCCGTGGCCAGCACGACCCGGCGGCGCGGGCCGGCCCGCAGCGCCGCATCCTGCGCGGCGCCGGCCAACCGGCCGTGCAGGGACACGACGTCGGCGTCCAGACCGCCGAGCCGACCGGCGACGGTGGCGATCTCGCCGGCGCCGGGCAGGAACACCAGCACGTCACCGTCACCCTCGGCGAGGGCCCGCCGGGTCGTGGCGGCCACGTGGTCGAGCAGGCGCGGGTCGACGCGGAGCCCGTGCGGCGGCGTGATCGGGCCGGCCGGCGGCGCCCAGATCACCTCGACCGGATGGTTGCGGGCGTGGGCGACGACGATCGGGGCGGGCCGTCCCGGCTCACCGAGGACCGCGGCCAGCCGCTCGGCGTCGGCGGTCGCCGAGGTGGCCAGAACCCGCAGATCGGGCCGCAGCGCCGCGCGCACCTCGACTAGGAAGGCCAGGGCCAGGTCGGAGTCGAGGTGCCGCTCGTGACACTCGTCCAGGATCACCGTGGTGACGCCGGCCAGCTCCGGGTCGGCCTGCAACCGGCGGACCAGCAGACCTGTCGTGACGACCTCGACGACGGTGTCGCCGGAGACCTGACGCTCGCCCCGGACCGCGAAACCGACCCGCTGCCCGGCCTGCTCGCCGAGCAGCGTGGCCATCCGGCGGGCCGCGGCCCGGGTGGCGACCCGGCGCGGCTCGGCCACGATCACCCGGCCGCCCGGCCCGGCCAGCGCGAGCGGAACCAGCGTGGTCTTGCCGGTGCCGGGCGGGGCGACCAGGACGGCGGCGCCGGCGCCGTCCAGGGTGGCGGCCACCTCGGGCAGCACGGGACGGACCGGTAGATCGGGCAGGGACCCGGCGGGGATGAGCACGCGCCCAGTCTGGCCCATCCCGCCGGGGCCCTTCGCGGTTGTCCACACCAGCGTCCTGTGGATGACTGCGGCGTCTGGAAACAACAAGATCACCGGCAGATAACGGTGAGGTCGCGGCGGGTTCCCGGCGGTTGTCCACCGGACCGCGCCGGAAACGCCGGTATCCGCTGCTGAGAGCGTTGTCCACAGCCCTGGCCGGACGGCGAGATTTCCGGCCCGTTTTCGTGGCAGGGTGGCGCTTGTTAATTCTTCCGTCCCGTCCGTGCGTGTCACGGTTCCGGGCTGCTTGACTGATCGACATCGACGAGGGGGTGACCGATGGGTGCGCTGGAGTCCTTCAATGCTCTGCCCGCGGAGCGTCTGGAGGCCGAGTTGCTCGCCTGCTGCGCGGCGCCCGCCTGGGGCTCGGCCGTCGCCGCCAAGCGGCCGTTCGCCGACCGTGCCGGGATTCTCGCTGCGGCCGACACCGCGAGCCGTGCGCTGAGCTGGCCGGAGGTGCTGGCGGGGCTGTCCGCGCACCCGCGGATCGGCGAGCGGGCCGCCGGTGACTCCAAGGAGGCCGCCTGGTCGCGGGCCGAGCAGTCGGCGGCCGCGCAGAGCGCCGACGACACGACGCGGGCCGAGCTGATCGCGGCCAACCGGGAGTATGAGGAGCGGTTCGGCCACGTCTTCCTGATCTTCGCGAGCGGCCGGTCACAGGCCGAGATCCTGGCTGCGGCCCGCGCGCGGCTCGGCAACGACGAGGCCGCCGAGCAGGCGATCGTGACGGATGAGCTGCGCAAGATCGCGCGGCTCCGGCTGGAGCGGGTGCTCGATGCCCTCTGACGGTGTGACCGCGGCCAACCACGCCCGCATCTCGACGCACATCCTGGACACGGTGACCGGCGACCCGGCGAAAGACGTCTACGTCCGGCTGGAACGCCGCGACTCGGACGGCTGGAGCACCGTCGCCGAGGGCCGCACCGACGACGACGGCCGCCTGCGCTACGAGGTGCCGCTGCACGCGTGGCAGGCCGGCGGTTATCGCCTGTTCTTCTACGTGGAGCCCTATCTGGGTGGGGACTGCTTCTTCCCGGAGATCACGGTCGCCTTCCACGTCCACGACCCGGATCGCCACTATCACGTGCCGTTGCTGCTCAGCCGGTACGGCTACACCACCTACCGAGGGAGCTGACACCGTTGGGGATCGTGCTCGGACCGAACCGCTACGGCAAGGCGGAGACCCGTCTGGTGCGGGTGCACCGTGACGGCGACTCGCACGGCCTGGTGGATTTCAACGTCAGCGTCGCGCTCTCCGGCGACCTGACCGCGACCCACCTGACCGGTGACAACTCGGGTGTTCTGCCGACCGACACGATGAAGAACACGGTGTACGCGTTCGCCAAGGAGCACGGTGTCGGCGAGCCGGAGACGTTCGCCCTGCTCCTGGCCCGGCACTTCGTGAACTCCCAGCCGCAGGTGCACGCCGCGAAGGTGTCGGTCGAGTCGTTCGTGTGGGAGCGGCTGGGCCCGCATTCGTTCCGTAAACGGGGCGACCACGTGCGTACCACCGTGGTGAATGTGACGTCCGAGACCGTGCAGGTGGTCTCCGGGGTGACCGGCCTGGTGCTGCTGAACTCGACTGATTCGGAGTTCCACGGTTTCGTGGAGGACGGCTACACGACGCTGAAACCGGCGACCGACCGGATCCTGGCGACGGCGGTGGACGCGCGCTGGCGGCACTCCGGCGACGACACCGACTGGGCGGCCTCGCACGCCGGGGCGATGGAGGCGCTGGTGACGGCGTTCGTCGGCACCTACAGCTACTCGCTCCAGCAGACGCTCTACGCGATGGGCACGCGGGTGATCGAGGACCGGCCGGAGATCGCAGAGGTGCGGCTGGCCCTGCCGAACAAGCATCACTACCTGGCCGACCTGTCGCCGTTCGGCCTGGACAACCCGGGTGAGGTGTTCATCGCCGGCGACCGGCCGTACGGGCTGATCGAGGGCAGCGTGGCCCGTGCCGGCGCGCCCGCCGCGACCGCGGAGTGGTGGCTGTGATCATCATCGAGAACGCGCACGTCGCGACGGTCGACGCGGCCGGCACCGAGTACACCGACGGCCACGTCGTGGTCGGCGACGACGGCCGGATCGTCGCGGTCGGTCCGGGCCGCTCGGAGCTGGCCGGGGAGCGGCGCGACGGCGCCGGCTGCCTGGTCACGCCGGGCCTGGTGAATACGCACCATCACCTCTACCAGTGGGCGACCCGTGGCCTGGCGCTGGATGAGACGCTGTTCGGCTGGCTCACCACGCTCTACCCGATCTGGGGCCGGCTGGACGCCGGGATCGTGGGCGCGGCGGCCGGGGCCGGGCTGGGCTGGCTGGCGTTGTCCGGCTGCACCACGAGCATGGACCACCACTACGTGTTCCCCCGGGACGGCGGTGACGTGCTGGCCGCCGAGATCGAGGCGGCGCGGGCGATCGGCGTGCGGTTCCACCCGACCCGTGGCTCGATGGACCTGAGCCGCAAGGACGGCGGCCTGCCACCGGATCACGTGGTCGAGGACACCGACGAGGCGCTCGCGGCCACCGAGGCGGCGATCGACCGCTGGCACGACCCGTCGCCGGAGTCGATGTTGCAGATCGCGGTCGCGCCGTGTTCGCCGTTCTCGGTGACCACCCGCCTGATGGAGGAGGCGGCGGTCCTGGCCCGGCGCAAGGGGGTGCGGCTGCACACCCACCTCGCCGAGACCGACGACGAGGAGGAGTTCTGCCTCAAACAGTTCGGTTGCACCCCGGTGGAGTACGCGGAGCGGGTCGGCTGGCTCGGCGACGACGTCTGGCTGGCCCACGGCGTGCACTTCAGCGACTCGGCGATCGAGAAACTGGGCGCCACCCGGACCGGCATCGCGCACTGCCCGAGCTCGAACGCGCGTCTCGGCGCCGGCTCGGCCCGGGTGCGTGAGCTGCTGGACCACGGCGTGCCGGTGGGTCTCGGGGTGGACGGCGCGGCCTCGCAGGAGGTGTCGCACCTGGGTGCCGAGCTGCGGCAGGCGCTCTACACGGCACGGCAGCGGAAGGGCCCGGGGTCGTTCAACGCGCGGGAGGCGCTGCGGCTGGGCACCATCGGCGGGGCGCAGTGCCTGGGCCGGCAGGACGACATCGGCTCGCTGGAGCCGGGCAAGCTGGCCGACCTGGTGATGTGGCGGCTGGACGGCCTGGGCCACGAGGGCATCGACGACAAGGTCGCGGCGCTGGTCTTCGGCCCACCGGCCCGGGTCGATCTGGCTCTGGTCGGCGGCCGCCCGATCGTCGACCGCGGCGAGCTGGTGAACGCGGACGCCGACACGCTGACCGCTGAGGCGCGGCGGGCTCACCGCAGGCTGATGGCGACCTCCTGACGGTCGCGGGGAAGGACCATGAATAATGCTCGATTACGGTACGGGGGAGTAACCACACTGAGAGGAATCGTCAACGATGACCGAGATCCTGTCCGACGAGGCCGTGGCGTTCGTCGCCGACCTGAACCGGCGATTCCGGCCTCGCCGTAACGAGCTCCTCCAGGCGCGTGCCACGCGTCGCGCGGAGATCGCGGCCGGAGCCACGCTGGGCTTCCTGGCCGAGACCGCGGACATCCGCGCCGCCGAGTGGTCGGCTCCGCCCGCGCCGGCCGACCTGCGGGACCGGCGGGTCGAGATCACCGGCCCGACCGAGCGGAAGATGACGATCAACGCGCTCAACTCGGGCGCGAAGGTGTGGCTGGCCGACCTCGAGGACGCGAACACCCCGCACTGGTCGAACGTCGTCGACGGCCAGCAGAACCTGTTCGACGCGATCCGGCGCACGATCACGCTGGAGACGGAGAAGAAGACGTACGAGCTGAACGGCGGGCCGTACCCGACGATCGTGATGCGCCCGCGCGGCTGGCACCTCGACGAGCGGCACCTGCCGGTGGACGGCGAGCCGGCTGTCGGCGCGCTCGTCGACTTCGGGCTCTACTTCTTCCACAACGCCAAGGAGCTGCTGGAACGGGGGAGCGGCCCGTACTTCTACCTGCCGAAGATGGAGTCCCACAAAGAGGCCGCCCTCTGGAACGACGTCTTCACCCACGCGCAGGAGGCCCTGGGCATCCCGGTCGGCACCATCCGGGCCACCGTGCTGATCGAGACCATCCCGGCCGCGTTCGAGATGGAGGAGATTCTCTACAGCCTCCGGCCGCACCTTTCCGGGCTCAACGCCGGCCGCTGGGACTACCTGTTCAGCATCATCAAGTACTTCCGCGACAACCCGAACATGATCCTGCCGGACCGGGCCGCCGTCACGATGACCGCGCCGTTCATGCGGGCCTACACCGAGCTGCTGGTCTCCACCTGCCACAAGCGGGGCGCGTTCGCGATGGGCGGCATGGCCGCGTTCATCCCGAGCCGGCGTGACCAGGAGGTCAACAAGGTCGCGCTGACCAAGGTCCGGGAGGACAAGGAGCGCGAGGCCGGCGACGGCTTCGACGGCTCCTGGGTGGCCCACCCCGACCTGGTGCCGGTCTGCAAGGAGATCTTCGACCGGGTGCTCGGCGACAAGCCGAACCAGCTCGACAAGAAGCGGCCCGAGGTCGCCGTCGACGCCACCGACCTGCTCGACGTGGCCGGTGGCGGCGGCGCCGTCACCCGGGCCGGACTGCACAACAACGTCAACGTGGCCTTGCAGTACCTGGAAGCGTGGCTGCGCGGCAACGGCGCGGTCGCGATCCACAACCTGATGGAGGACGCCGCCACCGCGGAGATCTCCCGGTCCCAGGTCTGGCAGTGGATCCACAACGGAGTGAAGCTCGAGGACGGCACGCCGATCACCGCCGAACTGGTCGGGCAGATCGAGGACGAGGAGCTCGCGAAGATCCGCGAGACCGTCGGTGACGAGGCCTGGACCACGGGCCGTTACGACGACGCCCGCAAGCTGTTCGAGCGGGTCGCCCTGGCCGACGACTTCGCCGACTTCCTGACCAGCGCCGCCTACGACTCCATCGACTGATCACACCGATGCGGCCGGGCCCGACCCGCCCGGCCGCATCCCCGGCAGCGAAGAAGGGCCGCCCGTGCGCCTGAACGAGGACGACTACCAGGAGATCGACGCGAGCCTCGCCGCGCACGACGCCTTCCTCACGGCCCGCTACCCGGGCGAACGTCCGGGCCGCCAGCCGGTCCACACGGTCTACGTTCCGGCCGACCGGCTCGACGACTTCCGTGACTGGGGCGGCATCGCACTGACCACGATGGACCGGCACGACTTCCCCGGGGACGACCCGGCGGTCCGCGCCAAACTGGCCGCCGAGCCGATCGAGGACCTGCGCGTCGACTTCGAGGACGGCTACGGCGTCCGCGACGACGACCAGGAGGACGCCGCCGTCCGCAAGGCCGCCGCGATCCTCGCCGGCGGCCCACGACCACCGTTCCTCGGCCTCCGGATCAAATCCCTGGAGGCGGCCACCCGGCGCCGGTCGCTGCGCACCCTCGACCTGTTCCTCGACAACTACCAGGACCTTTTCACCATCACCCTGCCCAAGGTCAGCGGTTCCGCCCAGGTCTCCACCATGGTCACCCTCTGCGAGAAACTCGAGCGGTGGTACGGGCTGAGCGCCGGCGTCCTCACCTTCGAGATCCAGGTCGAGCTGCCGTCGGCGGTGCTCGCCGCCGACGGGACCGCAGCCGTCGCGCGACTGATCACCGCGGCCGCCGGCCGGTGCACGGGGCTGCATTACGGCACCTACGACTACAGTGCCGCCGCCGGGGTGGCCGCCGCCTACCAGTCGATGGAACACCCGGTCGCCGACTACGCGAAGGCGGTGATGCAGGCCGCGGCTGCCCAGACCGGGGTGCGCCTGTCCGACGGGTCCACCAACGTGCTCCCGGTCGGTGACACCGCCGATGTGCAGGCCGCCTGGCAACTGCACCGGCGACTGGTCCGCCGCTCCTTGGAACGGGGCTTCTACCAGGGCTGGGATCTGCATCCGGCCCAGTTGCCGACCAGGTATGCGGCGACCTACGAGTTCTTCCGGGACGGCCGGGACACCGCCGTCACCCGCCTGCGGCGGTACCTGGACCGGCAGGACAGCGGCATCGCCGACGAGCCGGCCACCGCCCGCGCGCTCGCCGGATATCTGCTGCGCGGCCTGGACTGCGGCGCGTTGACCGACGCCGGGTTCCCACGGGAGCAGCTGACCACCCTGGCGTGAGCCGAGCCCGAGTCGAGCAGTGTGGGAGGAACGGCGATGGGCTACCACACCGGATTCACCGGGCAGGTGGCGATTGTTCCGCCGCTGAATCCGTACGAGGTGGAATATCTCGACCGGTTCGCCGAGACCCGGCACGAATCGCGCGATGTGGGCCCGTATGCGGTGGACGGGAACGGGCTGGCGGCCGGCGCGATGTACAGCGGGAACGAGCCCGGACCGGAACACCCCGGATTCTGGTGCAAATGGGTGCCGGCGGCCGGCGGCGACGCGCTGATCTGGAATGGCGAGGAGAAGTTCCACCACGCCGAGATCTGGCTCGCGTATCTGGTGGAGACCTTTCTGGCGCCGGGCGCCGAGATCCGCGGCGCGACGTCCGGGAAATGGTTCCGGCCGGCCGTGTTCGACCACTTCACCTGTGATCACGTGCTCAACGGGGTGATCGGTGCGGAAGGCGACGAAGAGGACGATCGATGGCGGATCGAGGTGCGCGACAACGTCGTTCACGTGATCCGGATGGTGTCCTGGCCGGATCATGCGGAAATCGATCCGCGCCACCCCGGCGAATGGAGGAGCGAACAGCGGGCGGAATTCGCTGCGCGGACCCGGCGGAATCACGTTTTCACGGTCAGCGGCGCCGGTGAGATCCACGATCTGGGACCAGCCGCGGAGAACGGTTTCGAGCCGATCGGCGAGTGAGCCGCCGGTCTTTTCAGACCATCGAGAAGATCGGGACGATCAGCAGCGCCGCCAGGGTCAGCCAGGTCGCGAACTGCTCGTTGCCGCGGTTGCCTTCGCGGACGGCCTTGACGAGCAGGCCCGCCATCAGGCCGGCCAGGCCGGCGCCGGCGAGGATCGAGGAGGTGCCCGGTTCGCCGAACCACTCCGGCGCGAGGCTGATCAGCGAGGCCGGGTCGATGATCGCCAGGGTGGCGAAGGCGAGGACGGCGACGGCCAGTATCGCGACGGCGGCGCCGCGCAGGACGATGTTCGGTCCGGTGTTCATCGCGGGCTGCTCGTTCGTCACGACGGTTGCCTTCCGTGATGGTCCGTGTCGGGTGAGTCAGACCTTATCGGTAATGGCAAATCTGCTGTGGATCGAACCTTTTCCGCTTGTCGGGAGTACTACGGGGTGGGACCGCGCGCAACGCGAGGGAGTGTCGTTCAGTGGGCAAGATGGTTACTAAGAGTGACGCAGAGCATGTCTGTGAACGGCCGTCGTGGGAGTGCCGGGCATGCGGCGATCCGTGGCCGTGCAAGCCGGCGCGGGTGTCGCTGTCGGACGGCGCCGACCGGGTCATGCTGACCATGTACATGTGGGGGCATCTGGACCGGGCCATGACCGAACTGCCACCGGGGCCACCGGCGGAACTCTTCGACAGGTTCCTGCGCTGGACCGACGGGCAACTGGTACAGGCCTGACGCCGGGGCCGGCCCGGCAGCGGGTCAGGCCTGCGGTGTGGCCGGGACGATCTGGTCACGCAGCCAGGACGGATCGGGGTTCACATGGCCCCGGCCGCCGATCACCACGGTCGGCACCGTCTCGTCGCCGCCGGTGATCTCCCGGACCGCGGCGGCCGCGGACGGGTCCTGCCAGATGTCGACCCAGCGGAGCCGGTCCGCGTCGGCGCCCAGGCGGGCCCGCAGCCGCAGGCAGAAGACGCAGCCCGGTCGCCAGTAGACGATCGGCCGCTCGTCCGCGCCGGTCGACGAAGCGGCAGGTGAGCGGGGGAAGGCGAGCGGCGACAACACGAAGGCGAGCACCAGGAACCCGGCCAGCAGCAGCGCGGCGGTGCCGGGCGCGCCGTCACCGAACCGGGCCGCGGCGATCAGCACACCGCAGAGGGCGGCCAGTGCCGCCACGCTCCATCGTCGCACCATGGAGCGGCACGGTACTCCGCTACCGCCGGTAACGGCATCCCCGACAGGCCTGATGAGCACGGGGTGGGACAACCCGGCGGCGTCAGTCCCGGGGCGGGTGGGACAAGCGGGTGTAACAAAGGCTCCGCTGACCAGGTGCCAGGTGAAACAAAGCGCCGATAGGGTCGCTCTATGGCTGATCTTGTAGTGCGTTCGCGGCGTGTGACGACACCTGACGGCGAGCGGGCCGCGGCGGTCGTGGTGGAGGACGGCAGAATCGCGGCGGTGGTGGACTATGACGCCGTCGTGACAGCCGGGGTGGATGTCGACCTCGGGGACACCGCGCTGCTCCCGGGCCTGGTGGACACGCATGTGCACGTCAACGAGCCGGGCCGGACCGAGTGGGAGGGGTTCGCCACGGCGACCCGGGCGGCCGCGGCCGGTGGCGTCACCACGATCATCGACATGCCACTGAACAGCCTGCCGCCGACCGTGAACACCGCGGCGCTGAAGATCAAACAGGCGGCCGCAGCCGGCCAGTGCCACGTCGACGTCGGCTTCTGGGGCGGCGCGATCCCCGGCAACGCCGCCGACCTGCCCGGACTGCACGCCGACGGGGTCTTCGGCTTCAAGTCGTTCCTCGCCGACTCCGGGGTGCCCGAGTTCCCGCCGGTCGACGCGGATCAACTGGCCGAGGCGATGAACGCGGTCGATGCGCTGTTCGTCATCCACGCGGAGGACCCGGATCATCTTCGCGAGGCGGCGAGCTCTCCCGCGTACGCCGAATTCTTGAACTCCCGCCCGCAGGACGCCGAGCATGCCGCGGTCGGCACCGCCATCGCGGTGGCCCGCGCCGCGGGCCGCCGCGCCCACATCCTGCATCTCTCCGCCGCTTCCGCGCTCCCGCTGATCGCCCGGGCCAGAGCCGAGGGAGTACGGGTGACCGCCGAGACCTGCCCGCACTACCTGACGCTGGACGCGGCCGAGATCCCGGACGGCGCCACCGAGTTCAAGTGCTGCCCGCCGATCCGTGACACGGCCAACGCCGACAAACTGTGGGAGGCGCTGGCCGACGGCCTGATCACCTGCGTGGTGAGCGACCACTCGCCGTGCACGCCCGACCTGAAACGGCAGGACACCGGTGACTTCGCGGCCGCGTGGGGCGGGATCGCGTCGGTGCAACTGGGTCTTCCGGTGATCTGGACCGCGGCCGCCGAGCGGGGGCATACCCTCGCGGACGTGGTGAAGTGGATGGCGCGCCGCCCCGCCGATCTGGTGGGATTGCGGAACAAGGGCCGCATCACCGTGGGCGCCGACGCGGATCTGGTGGCGTTCGAGCCGGACGAGACCTTCGTCGTCGACGCGCACGCACTGCATCACCGGAACCCCGTCACGCCGTACCACGGAAAGGTCTTGCGGGGTGTGGTCCGCACCACCTGGCTGCGCGGAAGCGTGGTGACCGGCGACAACGCCGGCGGAAAGTTCCTGGCAAGGGAGATCTGATGGATTTCAGCGCGCTGCCCGACCTCGCGTCCCGGGCGTTCGGCGGTGGCGTCGTGCACGCCAACGACGAGTTCTTCGCCGCCGCCGACCACCTGGTGCTGCCGGAGACACCGGGTCACGCGCCGAAGACGTTCGACCACAAGGGACAGGTCTACGACGGCTGGGAGTCGCGCCGCCGCCGGTCGCCGGGCCACGACTTCGCGATCATCAGGCTCGGCGCGCCCGGCATCGTGCACGGCGTCGACATCGACACCGCGTTCTTCACCGGCAACTTCCCGCCGCACGCCTCGGTCGAGGCCGTCGAGCTGCCCGGATATCCCGGCCCGGACGAGCTGGCCGGCGCGGACTGGGTGGAGATCCTGCCGAAGTCACCGCTGAAGGGCGACGGCCGCAACCTGTACCCGGTCGAGGACCGCCGCCGGTTCACGCATGTCCGGCTCAACATCTTCCCCGACGGCGGGGTGGCCCGGCTGCGGGTGCACGGCGAGGTGGTGCCCGACCCGGCGCTGCTGCCGAAGGTGTTCGACGTGGCCGCCGCCGAGTACGGCGCCACCGTCGTCGATTGCAGCAACATGTTCTACGGCAACCCGCAGCGGATGCTGATGCCCGGCCTGGCCCGCAACATGGGCGACGGCTGGGAGACGTCCCGGCGCCGCGACGACGGCAACGACTGGGTGCTGGTGCGGCTGGCCGCCCCGGCCGTGCTGCGCTTCGCCGACCTGGACACCAGCCACTTCAAGGGCAACGCGCCCGGCTGGGCCACGCTGACCGGGTTCGACCATGAGGGCTTCGCCCACGAGCTGCTGCCCCGGGTGGCGCTGCGGCCGGACACCCCGCACCGGTTCCCGCTGGTCAAGGTGCCCGAGGTGACCCAGGTCCGGCTGGACATCTTCCCCGACGGCGGGATGGCCCGCCTGCGACTGCTGGGGCGCGCCGACCGCGATCACCTGCGTGCGAGACTCGGCCGGTGAGCCGTACCGTCTCTCTCGTGCTCGTCGATCCGGCGGGTGCGCTTCTCGGGCAGCTGCCGCCGTTCACCGTCGAGGCGCCGTGGTGGCAGGAGATGTCCCAAGTGGTGGCCGGCGCCGGCATCGACGTCACCGTGCTGCGGCTGCTGCACGGCGACCAGGATCCGCCCGGCGGGCACGTCACCTACCTGGCGATGACCCCGGAACGGCCGGCCGGGCTGCTGCCGGCCGACGTGGACCTGTCGCCACATCCGCTGCGTGCGGCGTACGCCGAGCCGGCCGGCGCGGCGGCGTCACTGGCCTGGGCCGCGGGCGCCCTGGACCGGGTCGGGCTGTCCGGGCTGACCGCCCGGCAGCAGCGCACCTGGAACCTGTCGGCGATCTGGCGGTACCACGGCCCCGGCGGGGTGCCGGCGGCCTGGCTCAAGCAGGTGCCGCCGTTCTTCGCGCACGAGGCGGCGGTGCTCCGGCTGGTCGGCGACGTCGCACCGGATCTGGTGCCGCACGTGCTGGCCGCCGGTGACCACGGCCGGGCCCTGATCGCGCACGTTCCCGGCGCGGACCGCTACGACGCGCCGCCGTCGTTCCGGGCCGAGGTGCTGGCCGCGTGGCAGCCGGTGCAGTCCCATTTCGCGGGCCGGCTTCCTCAGCTGCGGGCCGCCGGAGTCCCCGACATCTCGCTGGCGGCGCTTCCCGAGGTGGCCCGGCCACACCTTTCCGGGATGCCGGGTCTGGCGGCGCTGCTCGATGATCTTCCGAGCCGGCTCGCCGCCGTTGACGCGTGCGGTCTCCCGGACACTCTCGTGCACGGTGACCTGCACATGGGCAACGTGATCCACGACGGGGAGTCGTTCACCATCGTAGACTGGGGAGACGCGGCGATCGGCAACCCGGCCTACGACGCGGTGCGGATGCCGGGCCAGCCGGAGGTGCTCGCCGAATGGGCGAAACGGTGGCCGGACCACGACGCGCTGCGAGCCGCCGAGCTCCTGCAACCGGTGGAACTGCTCCGCCAGGCGGTCGTGTACCACACGTTCATGGCGAAGATCGAACCGTCCGAATGGCCCTACCACGCCGACGACGTCCGCCGCTGCCTCCAGACTGCCGTCGAGCTAGCCGGGCAGTGACACCAGCCCCTGATGATCGTCCAAGGGCAGCCCGGACCCGGCGGCCGCTCCGGCGCCTTCTCCAGGGGCGGCGGCCGTCTCGGCTCCTTCTCCAGTGCGGGTGCCGGCGATTGCCAGGATCTCGGTGCTGGTCAGGGTGAGCGCCCCGGAGAGCGTCGTGGCGAACGCGGTGTCGGCCGCATCCCGGCCGGTCGCGATCCGGATCAGCGACTGCCGGGGCGCGAGCCGGGTCGCGTCCCACACCCGCCACCGGCCGTCGATCGCGGTCTCCACCACCAGATGGAAGTCCATCGGGGACAGTCCGGGCGCGTACACGGCGGCGACCCGGGCCGGGATGTTCCGGGCCCGGCACAGCGTGGCGGTCAGGTGGGCGAAATCGCGGCAGACCCCGGCGCCGGCGAGCAGGGTGTCCACCGCGTCGGTCGTCGGGCCGCTGCTCCCGCCCTGGTAGACGATGTGCTCGTGGACCCAGTCGGTGATCGCGCGGACCGTGCCGGCGGTGTCGTGGCCGTTGAAGCGGGTGGCGGCGAATCCGCCGAGCCGGTCCGACGGGCAGTACCGGCTGGGCCGCAACGCGACGATCCGCTCCTCGTCGGTTACCGCGGGCGGTGCCGAACCGGGTGGGACGGCCGCCGAATACCGCACCACGAGCACACCCTTGCCCGCGGTGATCAGCTGCCGGTCGCAGGCGACCCCGTTGACGAGGAGCGTCTGCGTGGAAGCGCCCGTCGCGGCGATCTGCAGGGCGATCTCGGCGGGCTCGGTGACGTCGAATTCCAGGGTGCAACCGACCTCGGAGATATCCACGGTTCTCACCGTATCGGCGGCGCGTTACGTACCGTGTCAGTCATGGATGACGTCCGCCGGCGCTACCTGGAGCTGATCCGCGGCGGTGACCTGTCGCCGGCGCTGGCCGAGGCGTTCGCGACGGTGCCACGCGAGATCTTCGTGGCCGACGGTTTCCACCGCCGGGACGGCCGGCGGATCGTGCCCGCCGACCCCGATTACCTGTCGACCGTCTACAGCGACGACGTGCTGGTCACCAAACTCGCAGGTGAGGTGCCGGTCAGTTCGTCCAGCCAGCCGTCGCTGATGGCCGCCATGATCGAGGCGCTGGACGTGCGGCCCGGGGTGCGGGTCCTGGAGATCGGTGCCGGCACCGGCTACAACGCGGCGCTCCTCGCTTCGCTCGGCGCCGTGGTGACCACGGTGGACGTTCAGGACGACGTCGCGGCCCGGGCCAGGTCCGCGTTGGCCAGGGCCGGCATCGCTGGGGTACGGGTGGAGGCCGCCGACGGCTACACCGGAGGCCCGTTCGAACGTTACGACCGCATCATCGTGACCGTCGGGGTCGCCGGGATCTCCCCGCACTGGCTGGACCGGCTCGAACCCGGCGGCCGCCTGATCGTCCCGGTCGCCCACGGCGGCATCCACCCGGTCCTCGACATCCGCACCGGCCCACTGACCGCGACGGTGGTCTGCTCCGCCGGATTCATGATCGCCGCCGGCCCGCTCAGCGCCAGGCATCCGCACAGCCACCCGCCTGTCGCATCCGGGCTGGAGGATCTGGACGAGGTGTCGCCGGCCCGCTGGAAACCACCGCTGGACGCCGACGCCTACCGCGGTCTGTGGTTCGCCGCCGCGGCCTGGCACCACCGGGTCAGCCACGCCTCGATCCCCGGGCGCGAACAGAGTTACCTCGCGGTGCTCGACGACACCGGCACGGCCGGCGCGGTGGTGCTGGCCGACGGCGCGATCCTCGCCTCGGGCCCGGAGTCGGAGCGGTGCGCAGCCGTCGGCACAGCGCTGTCGGATCGCTGGTGGTCGCTGAACCGTCCGCCGATGACAGCGTGGCGGATCGGTTTCACCCTGACCGGCGACCCGGCCACCCCGATCTGGTCCCCGGCCCGCTGGACCTTGACGCCACCCCCACCCCCTTGACTCCCACCCCACCCCACCACCGCACCCGTCCCACCACCGCACCTGCCCGACCAGCCGCACCCGCCCGGCCACCCGCACCCGCCCCACCACCTGCGTCCGCCCGCCACCGCACCCGCCCCACCACCCACCACCCGCCCCACCACCCACCACCCGCACCCGCCCGGCCACCCGCCCCAACCCCGTCAAGGCGCCCACCGCGACAACACTCGCCTTCGCCGCGATCTTGTTGAGTTGTGCGGGACGGGTGCGTCCGAAGTCCACAAGATCGAGGGTGGTCGGGCTGCCATGCTGCGATCTTGTGGAGTTGTGCACACTCTCAAGTTTCGCCACTTTGTGAAGCGACATTGCAGGTCAGGGCCGCAGCCGAAGTGAATCTTGCATTCGCCCTGGTCAGCGTCATCCCCGGCGAACTCCGCAAGATCATCGTGAGGTCCTATGGCCCTGGACGGGGCCGCCCAGGGGTGATGCCGGGAGCGGACTGCCGAGGGCGGGCCCGCTGGCCGCAGCGGTGGTCAGCGCACACGTTCGTCTGGGCGCAGCGGTGGTCAGCGCACATGTTCGCCGATCGTGTGCGCTTGCTTCGCTCTGACGGGGACGGGCGCACACGTTGTGCCGTCCGTGTGCGCCTGCCGTCGTCCCGGCGAGGATGAAATCGCACATTGCCGCATTGTGTGCGCTGGTCGTCGCACGCCGACGACCACTCCGCGCCGAGCGCCGGCGACCGCGGCTGGCGGAAGGTCCGGCGACCATGCCGGGCCGAGCGCCGGCGACCGTCGTCGTGGAAAGAAGACCGTGACGCGCACAAGGCCGGCGCGACCGACGCAAACGATCCCCAAGTGGCGAAACTCGAGTGCGGGACAGGTGTGCCTGAAGTTCACAGGTCTTCCGGGGCGCTTCGCGCCTGCCCGGGGTGGGGGAAAACGGCTGTGGACAGGCGTCATCGCGCCCTTACGCCCCCGCGAGATCGGGCGAGCCTCGCGTCATGGCCACAGTCACCTGCAGCTCCGCACGGGTCGGGCTTTGTTTTCTATCCAGATCGAGGAGGGGGTCGAGACCTGCCGGGGTGGCGCGTCGCTGTCGTCTCAGGGCGACACCATCGTCGGCAGGCCCGGTCGTGAGCACGCCTGACTGTGGGCACGCCTGGTTGAGAGCACGGCTGTGAGTGGGCTCGGTGGTCAGCGGGCTCGTAGGAAGGCGAGCACCGCGAGCACCCGCCGGTTCGTGTCGTCGGTCGGGGGCAGGCCCAGCTTGGACAGGATGTTGCCGACGTGCTTGCCGACCGCCGGCTCGCTGATGAACAGGCCCGCCGCGATCGCCGAGTTGGACCGGCCCTCGGCGATCAGCGCCAGCACCTCCCGCTCCCGGACGGAGAGCCCGGCCAGCGGGTCCTGCGGACGGCTGATCAGGCGGCGAACCACATCCGGGTCGACGACGGTGCCGCCCGCGACCACGGTGCGCAGCGCGCCCACGAACTCGGCGATGTCGGCCACCCGGTCCTTGAGCAGGTAGCCGACTCCGTCACCGGTCGCGATCAGGTCGGCCGCATACTCCTGCTGCACATACTGACTGAGCACGACGACCGGCAGACCGGGACGGGACGCCCGCAGCCGGACCGCGGCCCGGAGCCCCTCGTCCTGAAAGGACGGCGGCATCTTGATGTCGGTGATCACCAGCCCGGGATCGTGCTCGTCGACCGCGGCCGTCAGCTCGGCGGCGTCACCGACGGCGGCGACCACCTCGAACCCGAACCGGACCAGCACCCCGACCAGCCCTTCGCGCAGCAACACCCCGTCCTCGGCCAGGACCACCCGGGTCACAGCTCGACCCGCAGCAGTGTCGGCCCACCGGCCGGGATCACCCGGGTCACAGCTCGGCCCGCAGCAGCGTCGGCCCACCGGCCGGGATCACCCGGGTCACAGCTCGACCCGCAGCAGCGTCGGCCCACCGGCCGGGCTGGCCAGCAGCAGCTTGCCGCCGGCCGCGGCCACCCGGTCGGCGAGGCCGGTGAGCCCGGAACCGTGAACCGGATCGGCGCCGCCCCGACCGTCGTCGAGGACCTCCAGCACGATCACGTCACCGGCCCGGTCCAGGCGCACCTGCACCGAGGTGGCGTGCGCGTGCTTCGCGACGTTGGTCAGCGCCTCGGCCGCGACGAAGTAGGCGGTGGTCTCGACCCGCTCCGGCAGCCGGTCGACGATGTCGCCGGTGTCCACCGCCACCGGCACCGGCGAATTCGCCGCCAGCTCCCACAGCGCGGCCGGCAGCCCCAGGTCGGCGAGGGTCTGCGGGCGGATGCCGTGCACCAGGTCGCGCAGCACCACCATCAGCTCCTTGGCCTGCTCGTGGGCCCGGCCCAGCGGCTCGGCGGCCGGGGAGTCGCCCGGCAGGTCGAGCCGGGCCATGCCGAGCTGCAGGGTGAGGCTGGTGAGCCGGTGCTGGGCGCCGTCGTGCAGGTCGCGCTCGATCCGGCGGCGCTCGGCGTCGAACGCGTCGGCCAGCCGGGACCGGGACAGTGACACCTCGGTCAGCTGGTCACGCAGCACGTCGGTGGCGCCGAGCAGGCGCCGGGCCAGCGCGGTGTGCAGGGCGGCGGCCGCGCCGGCGAGATAGAGGACGGCCGGCAGCCCGGCGAGGCCCAGCAGCATGAACGGCGTCGCACCGGGCCCGCCGCGGATCACCAGGTCGCCGAGCTGCCACTCGGCCAGCCACGGGCTGAGCAGCAGGACCACCTCGAGCACGAGGACCAGGGCGGCGCCGAGCCACAGCAGGGGAGCGGCCAGGGCGAGCAGCACCGCATAGGCGACCGCCCGCCACGTCGACTCCTCCCGGCAGCGGGCCAGGAACCAGGCGACCGGGCCGGAGACCAGCGGCCGGTGCGGGGCAGGCAGCCGCAGCCGGCGGCGCTCCAGCGCGGCCAGCGGCAGGGCCACGGCCGGCCCGGCGACGGCGAACAGGAACGCGGACAGGAGCATCAGCACGACCACGGCCGGTTTCGGCTCGCGGCCCTCGGTGACCTCCTGCCCGGCGACCAGCCAGGGCAGCGCGAGGATCCAGAATCCGAACGCGACCGGCGCGGCGATCACCGCGGTCACCGCCAGCTGCAGCAGCGACCACCACGGCCAGGCCGTGCGCAGGTAGCGGCGGTCCTTCAGGGCATCGATCAGCACCGGTTCAAGGTAGCCAGCGGCGACCGGCCCGGCCCAGCCGTCCAGGGACACCTTCCGGGGTATGGCTGGGTATACCTTCGACCGATGAGAGCGGCCTACGACGAGATCGCGGACTGGTATGAGACCGAGTTCCTGCCGGGCAGTCTGCCCGGTGATCCGCTGGGGATCAGACGGGCCATCACCGAGCAGCTCGGCCGCGGGCCGGGGCGCTGTCTGGAGATCGGCTGCGGCACCGGGGTGCACGCGGCCCAGCTGCGTGATCTCGGCTGGAGCCCGGTCGGCGTCGACCTGTCGGCCGGGATGCTGCGGCACGCGTCGGGCAGGCTGCCGGCCGCCCGTGCCGACGCGACCCGGCTGCCGTTGCGTTCCGGGTCGGTCGACGCCGCGATCACCGTGATGGCGCACACCGACATGCCCGGCTACCCGGCCGTCCTGCGTGAGGTCAGCCGGGTTCTGCGGCCCGGTGGGCGGTTCGTGCACATCGGTGTGCATCCGGCGTTCTGTGGTGGTTTCGCCGACCGTAGTGATTCCGCGGCGGTGGTGATCCGTCCCGGTTATCTGGACGGGCACTGGACGAAGGCGTCGTGGACCGACCGTGGCGTCCGCGACAAGGTGGGCGCCAGTCACTGGCCCCTGCCCGCTCTGCTGACCGCGTTCCTGGAGGCGGGCCTGCGGTTCGAGGGTTTCGTCGAGGGCGGTTCCCCGGTCCCGACGATGTTCGCGATCCGCTCGCGATCAGGCCATCATCAGCATCGCGGCGGTGCCCAGGACGACGAGTAGCAGGACCGCGAGGAGCAGCCCTTTCTCGGCGGCGTCGGTGGCCTCGGCGACGGGGGTGGTGGTCAGTGGCTCACTGCTCATGGGTTCGGTCCTCCGGGGGGCTCGGGGGTTGCCGCTCCGGATGCGGGCGGCGGGCGAGAGGCTTACCGTGAGGGCGTCGTCGACCTCGAAGGGGCTGCAGTGCCGCCGCAGGAATGGCTTCTCTCCGCTGCCGAACGCGGCAACCCGGACACCTCCATACCCATATGGAACACTGGAAACACGGTCGAGCCACTTATTCACGGGCAAAGTTACTTCGATCGGCTGGTGACCGAGATCGGCCGGCTGACCGCCGGTGATCACCTCTTCTTCACCGACTGGCGCGGCGACCCGGACGAGCGCACCAGCGACGACGGGCCGACCGTGGCCGAGTTGTTCGCCGCGGCCGCCGCCCGCGGGGTGATCGTGAAGGGCCTGCTCTGGCGTTCACACCTCGACAAACTGGCGTACAGCGAGGAGGAGAACCGGAACCTCAGCGACGAGATCGAGGCGGCCGGCGGCGAGGTGCTGCTCGACCAGCGGGTCCGGCGCGGTGGCTCACACCATCAGAAACTCGTGGTGCTGCGCCATCCGGGCCGTCCGGAGCTGGACATCGCCTTCGCCGGTGGGATCGACCTGTGTCACAGCCGCCGCGACGACGCCCGGCACGACGGTGACCCGCAGGCGGTGCAGATGGCTTCGCCGTACGGCTCGAATCCGCCCTGGCACGATCTTCAGCTCGCGCTGCGGGGCCCGGTCGTCGGCACTCTCGACCAGTCGTTCCGTGAGCGGTGGTGCGACCGGGTGCCGCTCGACCAGAACGGCCCGGTCGCCACGATCACCGACCGGCTGCGGCACGAGGACATGAGCCCCGACCCGTTGCCGGAGCAGCCGCCGGACCCGCCGGAGTGCGGCCCGCACACCGTCCAGGTGCTGCGGACCTATCCGGCGATGCGGCCGCCCTACGGTTTCGCGAAGCTCGGCGAGCGCAGTGTGGCCCGCGGCTACACCAAGGCCATCAGACGGGCCCGCCGCCTGATCTACCTGGAGGATCAGTACCTCTGGTCGAAGGAGGTGGCCCAGCTCTTCGCCGAGGAGATGCGCGACGAACCGGAGCTGCACCTGATCGCCGTGGTGCCACGGCACCCGGATGTGGACGGCGGGTTCGCGCTGCCGCCGAACCTGGTCGGCCGGGAGCAGGCGATCGAGCTGTGCCGGCAGGTCGACCCCGGCCGGGTGCACGTCTTCGACCTGGAGAACCACGCCGGCACGCCGATCTACGTGCACGCGAAGGTCTGCGTGATCGACGACACCTGGTGCAGCGTCGGCAGCGACAACTTCAACCGTCGTTCGTGGACGCACGACAGCGAGCTGTCCTGCGCGGTCCTCGACGAGACCCGGGACGAGCGGGCGCCCCGTGACCCGGCCGGGATCGGCGACGGCGCCCGGACGTTCCCCCGTGACCTCCGGCTGGCCCTGATGCGCGAGCATCTGGACCGGGCCGACGGTGACGACGCCGACCTGCTCGACCCGGCCGATGCCGTCGAGGCGGTGACCGCCGCCGCGGACCGGCTGCGGGACTGGCGGGACGGCGGACGGGTCGGTCCCCGTCCGCCGGGCCGGCTCATCCCGCACGAGACCGAGCGCCTGCCGTGGCATCAGCGGTTGTGGGCACTTCCCGCGTACCGCCTCGTTTATGATCCGGACGGCCGGCCCTGGCGGGACCGCCGGCACTCCCGGTGGTGAATTCCTAGAGGACCCACTCGTCGTTACGGATGATCTCGATCGTGCCTTTCGGCCCGGTGCCGGTGACGGTGATGCCGTCGCCGCCGATCACCACGTCGGTGTGCACGGCCGAGGTGTTCAGGCCCAGTTCCTCGCGCTGGGCGACGGTCATCGAGGGGCCGCCCGGCACGGCGAACGGGAAGCTCGACCCCCAGGCCACGTGACAGCCGGCGTTCTCGTCGAAGAGTGTGTTGTGAAAGACGATCCCGGTACGGGCGATCCGGCTGTCCGAGTCCACCAGGGACACCTCACCGAGCGAGCGGGCGCCCGGATCGGTCTCCAGCTGGGCCCGGACGACGTCGGCGCCGGAGTCCGCGGAGACCGACACGATCCGCCCGCCGGAGAACTCCAGCCGCAGGCCGAGGATCAGGCTGCCGTTCAGCGCCAGCGGTTTCGTCACCCGGATCACCCCGTCCGCGGAGTGCCGGTCGGGGCTGGTGAAGACCTCCTCGGTGGGGATGTTCGGCATGTACGGCACCCCGGCCGGGTCGACCAGCCCGCCGCCCGTCCACCGGCATCCGGGGATCAGGCCGACGGTCAGGTCGGTGCCGTCCCCGACATAGCGCACCGAGGTCAGCTCCAGGGCGTCGAGCCGGGACCCGCGATCGGCGAGGGTCGCCGCCCGTTCCCGCCAGGCCAGCGCCGGGTCCGGGGTGTCCAGGCGCATCGCCGTCGACACCGCCTCCCACAGCCGCTCGGTGTCCGGCTCGCCGAACACCTGGTTGGCCCAGCCCGGGTTGGGCGCGCCGACGATGGTCCAGCGGAGCCGGCCCATCACGTGCTCGCGCATCGCCCGCACCTCCTCGGCCGGGAAGGCGGCGGCGCGCGCCGGGTCGGCGCCGTCGAGCAGGTGCGGGTCGGCGTCGCCGTGCAGGGCGATCGACGCGACGCCCTGCTCGGCCCACTCCCGGATGCGCTGGAGTGCCCAGCCGCGGCTCGCGGAGAGCGACTCCAGGCTGGCGTGATCCACGGCGGCGCGGCGCATCGGGCCGTCCGACCAGATCGGTTCGACCCAGGCCGCGCCGGCCGCATACGCGGCGGCGACGACGGCCCGGGCGATCTCCAGATGCGCGGTGTCCGTACGAAGAATGACTCCCTGCCCGGGCTGGACGTTGACACCGGCCCGGACCACGACGTCGGCGAATCGCTCGATGCGGTCCATGCCGCTCAGCGTAATCAGTCGGTGTGCGGTGCGCGCGCCGCCGGGATGACGCCGAGCCGGCCTTTCTGGTAGTCCTCGAAGGCCTGCTTGAGCTCGGCCCTCGTGTTCATCACGAACGGGCCGTAGTGGGCGATCGGCTCCCGGATCGGCTGTCCACCCATCACGAACAGGTCGAGCTCGGTTTTCGCCTCGACCCGGATCGCCTCGCCGGGCCCGTAGGTGGCGAGCTGCCCGAGCCGGACCGGCCGCATGTCGGTGCCCACCCAGCCCTCACCCGAGAGGGTGTAGACCAGCGCGTTGTAGTCGGTCTGCCAGGGCAGGTCGAGGCGTGCGCCGGGCTGGAGGGTGATGTGCGCCAGGTTGATCGGTGTGAACGTCGATCCGGGCCCACGGTGCCCGGCGATCTCACCGGCGATCACCCGGATCAGCCCGCCGCCGTCCGGTGTGGTGAGGAGCGCGGCCTTCGTACCCCTGATGTCCTGGTATTTGGGGTCGATCATCTTGGCCGCCCGCGGCAGGTTGACCCAGAGCTGGAGCCCGTGGAAGAGCCCGCCGCTGACCACCAGGTGCTCCGGCGGCGCCTCGATGTGCAGGATCCCGGAGCCGGCGGTCATCCACTGGGTGTCGCTGTTCGAGATCGAGCCGCCGCCACCGAGCGAATCCTGGTGGTCCATGATCCCGTCGATCATGTAGGTGACCGTCTCGAACCCACGGTGCGGGTGCCAGGGGGTCCCTTTCGGCTCGTTCGGCCCATAATCCACCGAACCCATCTGGTCCAGGTGGATGAAGGGGTCCAGCTCGGACATCGGCACCCCGGCGAAGGCCCGGCGGACCGGGAAGCCCTCACCCTCATACCCCTGCGGGGCCGTGGTCAGCCGCCGGACCGCGCGGAACTCGGTGGTGACCGGGTCGAGGCGCGGCAGGCGGGGCAGAACGAGGACGTCGTCGACGGTGATGGCGGGCATGGGTCTCACACCTTCCTGATCTTGGCGAAGACCCGGCCGATCACGGCCAGCTCCTCGTCGTCGAGATGATCGATGAAGCTCTCGCGGACGGTTTCCAGATGCGCCGGCGCGGCCTCGCGCAGCGCGGTCCGCCCCTCCTCGGTGAGGACCGCCTCCTGGCCGCGGCCGTCGTCGGGGCAGCTCTCCTTGCGCACCAGACCCCGCTTGATCATGGAGTTGATCTGGTACGTGATCCGGCTCGGCGACAGCACGAGCCGGCTGGCCAGCTCGCCCATCCGGATCCGCCGGCCCGGCGCGTCGGCCAGCGCGACGAGCACGTGGTAGTCGTTCATGCTCAGCCCGGTGGCGGCGCGCAGCTCGTCCTCGAGGCGGGTGTGCAGCGCCCAGGAGCTCTCGATGAAGGTGCGCCAGTGCGCCAGCTGCGTCGCGGTCAACGGTTCGGCCATGACACGAACCGTACTCCTTCAAATCTGAAACTTCAAATCTGAAATAAGGTTAGGGTGATCACGTGAAGATGCGCCGAGCCACCCCCGACGACGCCGACGAACTCGTCCGCCTCCGTGCGGTCCTGCTGCGGACCTTCCCGGGCCGTGCCTGGAACGACGACTGGCGCGAACCGGCCCGCGCCTCCCTGCTGCGCCGCCTGTCCGCACCCGAACCGGCCCTCGCGGGTTTCGTCGTCGAGAACCCGGACGGGCCCGGGCTCGCCGCCTGCGCGGTCGGTGTCGTCGACGAGCACCTCGGCAACCCGTACAGCCCGGACGGTCGCGTCGGCTACGTCTTCAACGTCGTCACCGACCCCGGCGCCCGGCGCCGCGGATATTCCCGCGCCTGCCTGGAGGCGCTCCTGCAATGGTTCCGCGACCAGGACGTCCGCGTCGCGGACCTGAAGGCATCGCCTGACGGCGAGCCGCTCTACACATCGCTGGGGTTCGCCCGCACGTCCGACCCCGCGATGCGCCTTCGACTTTGATTCGGTACGGCTACCCGCACCCGATCCTCAGGACAACGGCACGGCCACCGTGGCCACGCGCCGCCGCGCGCTCCGCGTGGTGACGTGCGGTCGGATTCGCGCCGCGGATCACCACGCTCGTTTACGCGGCCGGCGTGTTGAGCGACTGGGTGAGCCGCTCGCGGGCCACGTCGAAGTCGACACCGCGCTCGGCCAGGATGAGCATCGCCAGGCCCCGGCCCTCACGCAGGATGCCCAGCGCGATGTGCTCCGGCGCGATGAAGTTGTGCTTGAGCCGGATCGCCTCGCGCAGCGACAGCTCCAGGACCTTCTTGTTGCGCGCCGAGAACGGCCGGTGCCCGGCCGCGCTGAGGGAGAGCCGCCCGAAGAGGCCCTTCTTCTTCGGCGCCGGCCGGGGCAGCCGCAGCGTGCCGGCCCCGAAGTTCTCCTCGATCGCGGCACGCACCGCGTCCAGGTCGATGCCGATCGACTTGAGTGCCGCCGCGTCCTCGGCATCCCGGTCGGCGATCTCGGCGGTCTCGCTCCGGTCGCCGACGTGCCTGACGATCGCCTCCCGGACGTAGGTCTCGTCGACCTCGCCCGCGGCGCCCCGGAACGCCTCGCGAACCGCGCCGCTCTCCCCGGCGACCAGCGACAGCAGGGTGTGCTCGGTGCCGATCGTCTCGTGCCCGAGCAGCCGGGCCCGCTCCTGGGCGCCGATCACGACCTCGCGGGCGGCCTTGGTGAATCGCTCGAACATCTCAGTCCTCCCGTGGATCCGGCATCGGCAGCAGCCGGGCGTGCTTCTTGTGCACGCCCTGGCGGGTCACTTCGAGCGCGTCGGCGATCTCCTGCCAGGACCAGCCTCTGGCCCGGGCGTTCGCCACCTGTAGGCGCTCCAGTCCCTCCAGGAGACGGCGCAACGCCACCACTGCACGGAGCCCGACCCGGGGGTCGGTGCTGCCGGCTGCGGCGGCGAGATCGGTAGCTTCGGTCATGCCGTCAACTTACGTTGACACCACCACCCTGTCAATGAAGGTTGACGAGGAAGGTGCCCCACGTCCGAAATCCGATCGTGCGGACTTCCATGGAACAGGCGTGACCCTCGAGTTTCGCCATCTTGCGCAGCGACATTGCAGGTCAGCGCACACGTTTACCTGGGCGCAGCGGTGGTCAGCGCACACGTTCGCCGATTGTGTGCGCTTGCTTCGCTCTGACGGGGATGGGCGCACGCGTTGTGCCGTTCGTGTGCGCCTGTCTTCGTCCCGGCGAGGGTGAAGTCGCACGTTGCCGCATTGTGTGCGCTGGCCGTCGCGTGCTGGCGACCATGCCGGGCCGAACACTGGCGACCGCGTCCGGCCGAAGGACCGGCGGCCGCGTCCGGCGGAAGGCCCACCGGCCGCGTCCGGCGGAAGGCCCACCGGCCGCGTCCGGCGGAAGGCCCACCGGCAACACAGCCCGGGCGAAGAACCGGTGCGCCCTGCAGTGATGCCAGGCCGGCGCGACCGAAGCAAACGATCCCTAAATGACGAAACTCGAGTGTGCCCGAAATCAACAAGATGGCGGGCGGAGACCGGCCCGGAAACACGGAGAGGCCGACCCCGAGGGGTCGGCCTCTTTCCGAAAACGATCTGATCAGTCCCAGGCGGGCAGGGTGCCGAGAGACACGGTCAGCTCGACCGGGTGGTGCACCGGCGCGGCGACCGTGAACCGGGTGCCGAACGGGTCACGCAACTCGGCGAGAGCGGTCAGGCCCGCCTCCGACGGCTCCATGATGACCGCGCCGCCGAGGCGTTCGCACTGGTCGGCCGCGGCCTGGATGTCCTCGACCTGGAAGGCCGCACGCCACCAGGCGCCACGGTATCCGGGGGCGAGGCCGGCGATGGCGTCGTGGGCCTGGTTCAGCCACTCGCCGGAGCCGAACTGCTGGTTGAGCAGCCAGCCGAACGCCGAGCCGTAGAAGCGGGCCGCGCCGTCCGGGTCGTCGGTGATGAGTTCTGGCCACGACATCGTGCCGGGTTCGCCGCCCGCCTGCGCGCCGGCGAAGTCGTACGCCTGCCACAGGCCGATGATGGCGCCGTTCGGGTCGGCGACGATCGCGCGCCGTCCGCCGTGCGCCTCGGCCGGGTGGCTCAGGCAGTGGCCGCCGGACAGGGCGACCTGCTCGAGCGTCTCCTCGAGGTCGGGCGTGCTCAGGTGGGTGAGCCAGCCGTCGGGCCGGTCGAACTGACTGCGGGTGAGGCCGGCGACAGCGCGCCCCCCGAGCTTGAACCGATCACCCGCCGACTCCCAGCCAAACAACTCTCCGTAAAACTGCGCCGCGCGTGCGGGGTCCGCACTCGCCAGTTCCACCCAGCAAGGTGTCAAGGGTGCATAGCCTCTGATCCGCATGAGCCGCTCCATGGTGGACATCCCCAGTTACCTTCGTACTCTACGGCACTGATAACGCTTCGTCACCACCAGCCGGTTCATTGTCTGGTTTAGAGCAGTTTTAAACTACTCTTGGTAAGCAGGTGTGTGGTCAAGGTGACGCATCACCGGTGTCGCGGCTACGCCGTGCAGCACTACGGACACGACAACGACGAATGCCGCCGTCGCCCAGAGAAGTGGTTCGTTCGGAAAATCGGCATGTGTCACTGCATACGCTAGGTAATAGAACGTGCCCACGCCACGGATACCGAACGTGGCGATCACCCAGTGTTCCGAGGGGCGCCCGGGGGCACCTCGCAGGGCGGCGAAAGCGGCCAGCGGCCGGACCACGAAGATCAGCGCGAGGCCGGCGAGGGCGGCCGGGAGGGTCAGCGGCGCCAGGAGGCCGCCGACCACGGCGCCACCCAGGAGAAGCAGCAGCAGTACGGTCAACAGCCGCTCGATCTGCTCGGCGAAATCGTGCAGCACCTGGTGGTACTCATGGGACCGCTCGGCCGCCCGGATCGCCCGCGCCGCCACGAACACGGCCAGGAAACCGTAGCCCCCGGCGACCTCGACCAGCCCGTACGCCAGGAAGGTCGCCGCCAGCGCCTGGAATCCCTCGGAATGCCGGGCCAGCCGCAGTGAGTCCCGTTCGACCCGGAAGAACAGCCTGCCGAGCAGCTTGCCGATCACGATGCCGCCGACCAGCCCGACCACGCCCTTGTAGAGGACGTCGACGAGCACCCAGCCGCCGAGCCAGCCGGCCGGATCCAGGCCGTGCGCCGCGATCGCGATGGCCGCATAGACGAACGGGAACGCCAGCCCGTCGTTCAGCCCCGCCTCGGAGGTCAGCGCGAACCGTACCTCGTCCTCCGAATCCTCCTCGCCGGTCGGCTCGCCGACCTGCACGTCCGCCGCCAGCACCGGATCGGTCGGCGCCATCGCCGCGCCCAGCAGCAACGCCGACGCCGGCACCAGCCCGGCCCACCACCAGCCGAGCAGCGCCACCGCCGCGATCGTCACCGGCATCGCGATGATCAGCAGCCGGAGCGTCGACGCCCACCGCCGCCGCCCGAACGGCCTGTCGATCTTCAGTCCGGCGCCCATCAGCGCCACGATCACGCACACCTCGGTGAGGTGCTCGGTCACCTTCGGATGGGCCAGCGGATCGGCCGCCGGCAGGCCCAGCGGCAACCCGAAGAGCAGCAGACCCAGCCCGAGGAACGCCATCGGCATGGACAGTGGGCGGCGCTCCAGCACCCGGGGGAGGATCCCGGCAAGCAGGGCACCCAGCCCGAACAGGGCGAACAGCACATCGGACACCTGTATGCCCGGGAGAATCATGCCCGCGCTTTACCCGCCAAGAGCATCTCGAACCACACCGTCGAGCCACGCACCGTCGGGTCGGTGCCCCATGAATCGCTGAGCTCCTCGATCAGCCCCAGGCCCCGGCCCCGGCTGGCCAGCGTGTCGGCGTGCGCCCGGATCACACTGCCCCGGGTGCCGGTGTCGGCCACCGACACGAGCAGCCGCTCCGCGTTCAGGTCGATGTGCACCTGGGCCGGGGTGCCGGCGTGCAGCAGCGCGTTGGTGGTCAGCTCGCTGGTGCACAGGATCGCCGCGCCGATCACCGGCTCCGGCACGCTCCACTCGCGCAGCCGCATCGTCATCCACTGCCGCACCCGGCTCGGGCTGGTCGGCTCGGCGGCCACCTGCAACGTCGCCGACCGGCTCATCGCCAGCGCGTGCTCCACCGCCAGCACCGCCACGTCGTCGTCAGTGGTGCCGGGCACCGCGGCCGTCGCCAGCGAGCACATGTTGCGCGGGTCGCCGCTCGGTGACGCGGCCGCCGCCGCGACCAGCGCGTCCAGCCCGTCGTTGAGCGGCCGGTCGCGCCGCTCCACCACACCGTCGCTGAACATCAGGATCGTGTCGCCCGGCTCCAGCCGCAGCGAGCCGGTCTGCCAGCGCCCGCCCAGACCCAGCGGGGCGCCCGGCGGCACCTTGACCAGCTCGGCGGTGGCCGGCTCGCCGGACCGCCCGGCCCGGCGCAGCACCGGCGGCGGATGACCCGCGCTGGCCAGCGTGATCGAACCGTCGGAGGGGTCGAGCACCCCGTACACGACGGTCACGAAGATCTCCTCGTTGCGCGACTCCGCGCCCAGCGAGCCGACCAGCCGGTCCAGCCCGGCCAGCACGCTCGGCGGCGACGGATCGGTCAGCGCCATCGCCCGCAGCGCGGCCCGGACCTGCCCCATCACCGCGGCGGCCCGCACATCGTGCCCGGCCACGTCACCGAGGACCATCGCCAGCCGGCCGTCGAGCAGGTGGAACGCGTCATAGAAGTCGCCGCCGGCCGCGTTGCCGTCGACACCCACGTCGTAGCGCGCCGCGATCCGGAACGTGTCCAGCTCGGGCAGGTGCTCGGGAAGCATGCTGCGCTGGAGCAACTGGGCGGTGCCGTGCTGGGCCTCGAACCGCCGGGCCCGCTCGGCCGCCTGCGCGACCAGCTCGGCCGCCGCCGTCAGCAGCGCCCGCTCGGCCGGCAGCCAGGCGTGCGCCCGGCGGAACCCGACGGTCAGCGCGCCCCGCAGCGACGGCGTCCGCAACGGGAGGGCGGCCAGCGACCGGACCCGTCGCTCGTGCCGGTCCGCCGCGACCGCCGCGAGCGGCTCGCCGTCGGCGACGAAGGTGGCCCGGCCGGTCTCCGCCGCCGCCACCGCGGGCGCCGCCGGGTCGGCGCTGATCCGCCGCCAGACCGGTGGCAGCCGCTCGTCCACCTCGTCGAGCATTTCGCCGCGAATGCGGCGGACATAGCGGTAGGCCAGGCCGTCGTCCACGGCCAGGACACAATGATCAAGATCAAAGGATGCCATGGCGTACGTCAGGACGACTCGCGTGACATCGTCGATGGTCAGTGCGCCGGCCAGCCGAGCGGTCAGCTCACCGAGACTCTGCAACCGGTGGATCACGTGCGTGGTCTCGGCCGCCACCGTGAGCACCCCGGCCACCGCGCCCCGCGACGTGCGGATCACCGAGTGGCCCCGGGTGTAGAAGGCCGGCTCGGTGCGCCCCGGCGCGAACTGCACCTGGCTCTCCGGCTCCAGGATCGACCGGCCGGTCCGGTGCACCTGCTGGATCACGTCACCCAGGCCCGGCTGCTCCCACATCGCGCCGAACGCCGACGCGGCCGGGCGGCCCAGCGCCGCCGGATGCAGTGCGTCGAGGACCTCGGCGTAGGCGTCGTTGTAGACCACCACAAAATCGTCACCGACGGTGAGCAGCATCGGAATGGGGGAGGAGAGAGCGAGCTCGACCGCGGCGCGGACCGCCGGATCCCACCCGGTGATCGGGCCGAGCGAGGTCGCCGACCAGTCGAAAGCGTGCACCAGAGCGGAACAGCCCAGGCCGGTGTGCTGGGCACCGGCCGCCTGCACGGGCAGCGTGGTGATCAGCGAGGGGTGAAGACCACCCGTCCCGAAACCTCCCGACCCCACCATGCGGAAAGCCTATCCCGTGTGGTCCGTTTGTACGATGCCCCACCGGCCGTCCGTCCGGTTATTGACCGTTCTCCGGTACGGCTCCGAGATTACTGCTGAGGACGATTCACGCTTGCCCTCACCCTGCGTGAGCGGCGGATACGCGATGAGAACTTGGTCAGTGGAACGGTCGCCGACCTATAGTCGCCGCCGTGATCGAACCGCTGCACGGTGTGACACGTGACACCGCCGGATCCGGACAGCCGGCCGGCCAACCGCGTGCCACCTCCCGGAACACGCCCTGGACCTCGTCGTATGTCGCGCCGGGTCAGTCTCCCGGGACTTCGCCTGTGCCGTCGTATCACGCGGGGCCGCTGCCCACCCGGCAGGCCGTGCCACCGACCGGGCCCGACCTCCAGGACCAGCGTTATGCGGCGCTGGCAGCGTGGTCCGCGTCGGCCGAGACGATCACGATGGCCGCGGTCGAGGCGGGGCCCGGGTCCGCGTACCCAAGGATGATCGTGGAGAACCCGGAACCGGGAGCGCATCGCACCGCCGTGCCCACGCATCGCGTCGCGTTCCTGCTCGCCGTCGCCGCCGCCGTCGGCATCCTCGCCGTGCTGGTCGCCGCGTTGTCGTAGGGGTGGACCGCCGAGATGCGGGGTATGCCGCTTTGTGCAGGGGCGGGCCCGGATGTCGGAGGGGCGTGGTACTCCTGCGGTGAGGCGGTGGCCGACGTTCCGCCTCGCCGAGTCAGGGAGGACGGATGACCGGAGACGGGCTGACCCGAAGCCTGAACGACATGTGGCGGTCCGTGGTGCTCTATCTGCCGACCGTCCTGGTTTCGCTGCTGATCCTGATCGCCGGCTACCTGCTGGCCCGCCTCGCCCGGACGCTGACCGCCAAAGCGCTGCGGCGGGCCGGGTTCGACCGGGTCGTGCAGAGCGGGCCGGCCGGGCGACTACTGAGACCCGGCACGCCCAGCGTCACCGACGTCTGTGCGCGGCTCGTCTTCTTCGTGGTGCTCCTGTTCGCGCTGCAAGCGTCGTTCGGGGTGTGGGGGCCCAACCCGGCCAGCGACCTGATCACCGCCCTCATCTCCTGGCTGCCACAGGTGCTCGTCGCCATCGTCATCGTCGTCGTCACCGCGGCCATCGCCCGCGCCGCCCACGATCTCGTGCTCGCCGTCCTCGGCGGGCTGGCCTACGCACGTGTGCTGGCCAAAGCGGCGGCGGCGGTCATCGTCACGCTCGGCGTGATCGCCGGCCTCGACCAGATCGGCATCGCCACCTCGGTGACCCGGCCCCTCCTGATCACCATCCTCGCCACCGTCGCCGGCGTGATCATCGTGGGTGTCGGCGGCGGGTTGATCCGGCCCATGCAGCAGCGCTGGGAGGGATGGCTGGACCGCGCGGCGGCGGAGTCGGCGGTGATCCGTAACCAGGCCCGTGCCTACGCCGAGGAACGTTCCCGGCAGGCCGCGTCACCCCAGCCGGGCAGCCCCGAAGCCGCTCCGCGCTCAGATGCTCCGGCTCCAGGCCCTTCGGCCCCTACAGATCCGTCCCCAACCGGCCGCCCTGCTCCAACCGGCCTGGCCTCGACCGGCCCGGCTTCGACCGGCTCGGCCCTGACCGGTTCGGGCCCAGCGGGGTCTGTCGCAGCCGATTCCGGCCCGAATGGTCCTGGGTTGGTCGGGTCCGGGCCGGCTGGTTCCGGGTCTGACCTGCCGGGTCGGGATCCAGACGAGGACGTGGCTGGCCAGGATGCCGACAAGACGGAGTTCCTGCTGCCGCAATCCGGCCCTGCCATGGCGGACCGCGCGGCGGGGAACGCCGATGCCGGACGGATCGCGGGTGAGCCGGGCGAGGCCGGGTCACCGTCCGCGGCCGCTGGCAGGTCACCGTTCGTAGCCGGTGGCGGGTCACCGTCTGCGGTAGGCGCTTCGGATGGCGTCGGGTCGCCGTCTGCGCCGGGTGACGCCGGTCTGCCGTCGGCTGCGGGTGGGCGGCTTGCCGAGGATCGGCGTCGGGCGGCGGAAGCACGTCGTGCCGGCGAGGCTGATCTCGCGGCTGAGGTTCACCGGGCCGACGAGGAGCGGCTGGCGGACCAGGGCGGGGCGATCGTGGCCGGGGCGGCTGAGCCGGCGGAGCCGCTTGAATCCGCTGGATCGGAGAACCGGGCCGTCCCTTTTGATGACGGGACCGCATCGGATCAAACTGCGGTCACCGGTTCCGAGTATCCGGAGGAGGGCGCCGACTGGGCCTGGGAGACCCGCTGGGCTGAGGAGGAACGCCGGAACCGCGAAGCCGACAGCGACGAGACCCAGGTCATCGTCGCGCCGGTGGACGACCGGCCGCACATGATCCCGGGCTTCGACCGCTACGACGAACCGCCCGCCGACGCCGGTAACCCCACCGAGGACGACACGGTTTTCGTTCGCGCCGGAGCCTCCGAGACCACGCTCCTCACGCCTGGAGTGAGACCTTCACGCCCCACCCCGGAACCGGGATCCGGCAGCGAACCGACCGCCGATCTCACCGACGAGCCGACGACGTTCCTGTCGCCGGGTGGCGTGGCGGCTGCGTCCGCGGCGGAGGAGGAGCCGACCACCTTCCTGACGCCCGGCGGTGTGGGGGCTGCTTCGGCGGACGGGAACGAGTCGACGGTTTCGCAGGCCGGCTCGGACGAGCCGACGACCTCGATCATCACGCGCGGGGCGGACATCGGGGACGACCCAACCGTTCCCGATGTCGGGCGGGCGGACGACCCGGCCGTCGGTGGGGATGACGATCCGACTGTGGAGCGGCCCCGACCGGGGCGTTCCCAAGCGTGATCGGGCATGAGATCCTGCTGCGCTGCCGCCTCAGCTTGAGAAGGAAACCCCCGGACGGATGACATCTCCTCGGCCGCGACGCGTCGTCAAGTAACGCCTCCCCTTGGCTCGTAGCCCACGACTTCTCGGCCACGGCTCGTCGCTCAAGGCTCGTCGTTCAAGGCTCGTCGCTTACGGCTTGTCGCCCATGGCCCC
>NZ_JBEZXU010000009.1:0-174603 GCF_040638175.1 Actinoplanes sp. NPDC026670 | reverse complement strand
GTTGCTCGTCGCCACGGCTTGTCGCTCACGGATCGTTGCTCGTTGCTCGTCGCTTACGGCTTGTCGCCCATGGCCCGTTGCTCGTCGCCACGGCTTGTCGCTCACGGATCGTTGCTCGTTGCTCGTCGCTTACGGCTTGTCGCCCATGGCCCGTTGCTCGTCGCCACGGCTCGTTGCTCACGGCTCGTTGCTCGTCGCCTTCGGCTCGTTGCTCGTCGTTCGCGGTTCGTCGTTCGCGGATCTTGCACGACTTTTCACCCTCGCGCCGATCTTGCAGCCCTTTTCGCATCCTGACGGGAAGAAAGTTGCAAGGTCTCCTCGGCGCGATGGATCTTGCATGACAAACCACGTCCAGGCATGAAAAATCATGCAAGATCGCTGCGAAGGTGGAGAACTGTGCAAGATCTACAGCGTTGGCCTGGGACCGATCCTTCGCGAATGCGACATTCCCGGCCTCGGTCCGGTGCCTCAGTTGCATGCGTGATCGGTTCGACAGTCCGAAGACTGGGCCGGAAACATCGCACGGCAGAGGGATGACCGCGGACGGGGCGAAAGCCTTGAAGAAGCTTCATGACGGAGGGCCGGCACCGGGGTTCCGGTGCCGGCCCTCGTGGTCGGGGAACGATTCGGGTGGCAGGGTGGCCGAATCAACCGGCCGGGGTTGGTCAACAGATGGCGGGCGTCAGCACCAGACAAACGTGGTGGCCCGATGCGTCAGCACGAGACGACCGTGGTGCCCGGCACCTCAGCACGGGACAAACGTGGTGGCCCGGTGCCTCAGTACGAGACGACCGTGGTGGCCCGATGCCTCAGCGCGGGATGACCGTGGTGGCCCGATGCCTTGGAGGGGTCAGTTCGGGGCCGGCAGGGTTGTGGCCAGCATGCAGACCGCGAGGAGGCGGCGCAGCACCCAGTCGTTCTCGGACCAGTCGATCTCGTCCTCGGGGGCGACCCAGCCGTGCTGGAACGCGGCGTCGCGGACACCCTCGGCGTAGGCCGCGAGCAGGATCGCGGTCAGCGGGCGGGAGTCGGCGTTGAGGCTGTCCCGGATACCGGCGGCGTGCTGGTCGATGACCGACATGAGGCCGGGGTTCGCCTGGGCGGCGGCGAGACCGGTCACGCCGACAGCGGCGGTCAGGTCGGCGAGCGAAGCGTGGGCGGAGCGCTGAGCAGCGCGGGCGGCGGCGTTGCTGAACAGGCCATTCATGAGAAGAAACGTTAGGGAGCCCAGGGTGACCGACGGGTCTCTCAGCGTTGCAGGCCGGTTGAACTCGTCCGGGCCGGGAAATGGGGGTGGCGGAACGGGAGGAGTGGTCATGGGCGGTGTGGAACCCGGCGGCGACGGGCCGGATGCGGCGCACCGGCCGCCGGACGGCCTGGACGACGTCACGGTCGAGGCGCTCGGGAAGCTCAGCGAGGCGCTGGAGACCGTCGAGCGGGTGCGCGGGCACCTCTACAGCGTGCACCAGCTCGTCGGGATGGCGGACTTCTCGCTGGATGCGGCGGTCTCGCTCTTCATGCAGGCGGGGCACACCGAGACGGCCGAACGGATCGAGCGGGAGCTGATCGGGCGCAACGTCCTTCCGGGGCGGTGGACGTTCCAGGTCGTCGAGGAGTTCGACGACGGGTACTACGCCGAGTTCCGGGAGATCGAACGGGAGGCTCGGATGCGGCTCGCGGGTGGGCGGCGGCATCTCTACGAGGCGGGCCTCAAGGAACGACGGCGGACACACGGACGTCCCGGCCACGAGGCGCGACCGGGACGAGAAGAAGAAAGCACGCCACCGGCCGAGCCGGACGACCGACCCGGGCGGCCCGAGTAAGGACGCGGCGATCCGCAGGAAGGGCCGGGCGGCCCGAGTAAGGACGCAGGCGACCCGTGAGAAAGGCCGGGCGGCTCGAGGCAGCGGCCCGCAGGAAGAGCCGGGCTGCCCGAGTGAGGAGGCGGGCAGCCCGCAGGAGGAGCCGGGCGGCTCGCGTAACGAGGCGGCGACCCGAGTGAGGACGCAGGCGGCCCGCAGGAGAGCCGGGCGGTCCGAGTCATGAGGCGGCTGCCCGCTGGAAGTGGCGGGCGGCCCGGGCGAAGAGATCGACGGCTGAGCCGAGGGTTACTCCGGGTAGTCGGCGGTTTCCGGGCGGCGGCGCTCGGCGTCGTCGGCGATGATCACGGTGGCTACCACCATGGCCACCACGACGGCGAAGAACCAGGACGCGTCATCGACCAGCTTTGCTGCCAGGGGAGCCTGGAAAGCGGCCAGGAGGAAGCCGACCCAGGCGAAGCGGCGCTGACGCTCGGAGAGGAAACCGACAGATCGCACCCAGAAAGTCTGGCGCGATATGGGCGGATCGCCGTCACCCGTTCGGCCGATTCTCCGTTGTCCGATGGTGCCCTCCGACTTGCGTCTCCGTCGCTCAATTGTCGTCGCCACCGGGGTTGTGGCGCTGGCGGTGGGAGGCGTCGCGATGGTCTGGCCGACGCCGGCCGCGCCGCCTCCGGCGGACGTCGGGCCGGTGGCCGACGAACGGATGGTCGCCGGGCCGCTGGACGGCCGGACCGCCGCGTGGCTCACTGTGGGTGATGCCGCGGCGCGGGTACGGGTACGCTTCGCGCGCCTGCCGGGCCTGCTCTACCGGATCAGCACCGCCTCCGACGCGGGTCTCGTGCCGGTGGTGAGCCGCCGGGACGGCCGGGTCACGCTGCGGCTCAACGAGGCCGACGGGGACGGCCTGGACGAGGTGCGGATCGTCCTGAACCGGAATGTGCGATGGGACATCCGGCTGCCGGCCGGGGCCGGGGAACAGCAGCTCAACCTGCGGGACGGCCGGGTGCACCGGGTCGAGGTCGGCTCGGCCGGGCTGGCCGAGGTGTGGCTGCCGGAGCCGGACGGGACGGTTCCGGTCGTCTTCACCGGCGGGATCGGCACGGCCGTGGTGTCGGTGCGGCGGGGGACCCCGGTGCGGATCCACCTCACTCAGGGCGCGGGATCGGTGGAGACGCCGTGGATCGCCAACAACGGCACCGCCGCCGGCACCGTGCTGCGTGAGCCGGACTTCCAGGAGGCCCTCGACCGGTACGCGATCCGCGCCGACGGCGGCATCGGCGCCCTCGTCCTCCGGCGGCCAGCGGACCGGGATCCACTGGACGCCCCGGAGCCGGCCACCCGGCAGCCCGGCCCGGCGATCCGGCGCCCCGCCCCGAACCCGGCCGTCGAGCAGCCGAACCCGGCCGGCCAGCATCCGAAACCGGCCGGCCAGCATCCGAAACCGGCCGCGGAGCAGCCGAAACGGTCGACTGATCAGCGGAAGCCGGCCAGGAAGGGACAACGGCCCGGATCCGCGCCCGCGCCCGATCAGAGCGCCCGGAAGATCCGGCGGACTCCCGCCCAGGGCCAGAAGGCCGAGCCCGGGCGGGACCAGATGGCCGCGCCAGGAAAGGGGCAGAAGCCCGCGTCAGGGAAGGGGCAGAAGCCCGCGCCCGGCAAGGGGCAGAAGTCCGCGCCTGGTAACCCGCGCCCCGGCACCCAGTCATCGAGGCCCGACCGGGACACGGCGGCCGCCGAGCCGACCGGCGGGCCGGCGAAGAATGCGCCCGGCAAAACCGCTGATCCGCTACGGAACGGCGGGTCGCCTGGTGACGGCGCGGCGAAGGGGACCCGGTCCGGGGTGGCGAAGACGCCGAAGCGGGACCGGGCAGCCGGTGACCACCGGATCAGCCCGGAGGCCGGGATTCGGTCCGGTGTCTCGCCTGCCGGGCCGTCGTAGGCTCAGTGTTCTTCGTAGCCGTACCAAAAATGAAAAACAGGAGACGGCCACCGATCGGCGGCCGTCTCCCGGGGTGAGCCGAATGTTCAGGCGCCGGGCCGGTCGACCTGGCCGCGCCATGCGCCGGTCTCGATCCCGCCGCGGCTCTCGATGAACTCCTTGAACCGGTGCAGATCGCTCTTCACCCGGCGGTCGATGACGCCGAGCTTGTCGCCCGCGGTCTCGATGAAGCCCTGCGGATCGAAGTCCATCTGCACGGTGACCCGGGTGTGGGTGTCGTCGATCCGGTGGAACGTGACCACACCGGCCTGCTTCTCGCCGTCGGTCGCATGCCAGGCCACCCGCTCGTCGGGCAGCTGCTCGGTGATCTCGGCGTCGAATTCGCGCTTGATGCCGGCGATCTCGGTCTTCCAGTGTGTGTGGGTGTCGTCGAGCTGGCGGATCTCGCTGACCCCCTCCATGAACCGGGGGAACTCCTCGAACTGGGTCCACTGGTTGTAGGCGGTGCGGACCGGGACGTTGACGTCAACGAACTCGGTGACCGTGCTCACGAGGTTCTCCCTTCACTTGCTTGTCACGATCACTGGGTGCCCGGGAGCGGATGCCCTAAACACCGGGTAGCTTGCGAAATGTGGACGACGTGGACGCCATCGTCGTCGGGGCCGGGCACAACGGCCTCGTCGCGGCGAACCTGCTGGCCGACGCTGGATGGACGGTCCGGGTGCTGGAGGCCACCCCGCAACCGGGCGGGGCGGTCCGCTCCGGGCACGTGACCGCGCCCGGCTACCTCTCCGACCTCTTCAGTGCCTTCTACCCGCTCGGGTACGCCTCCCCGGTGCTGAACCGCCTCGACCTCGACATCGCCTGGACCCACGCGCCGGACGTGTACACGCACCTGCTCCCGGACGGGCGGGCCGCCACGGTCAGCCGCGACGTCGACCGGACCGCCGAGTCGATGGAGCAGTTCGCGCCGGGTGACGGCGACCGGTGGCGGCACGCCTACGCCGACTGGCGGGCCGTCTCCGGCTCGATGCTGGACACCCTGTTCACGCCGTTCCCGCCGGTCCGGCCCAGCGTGGGGCTGCTCCGGCGGCTCAAGGCCGGCGGCGCGCTGCGACTGGCCCGGCGGATGGTGCTGTCGGTGCGCGAGCTGGGTTCGGAGCTGTTCGACGGGGAGGGCGCGGCCCTGGCCCTGGCCGGCTGCACCCTGCACACCGACCTGTCCCCGGACGAGGCGGGCGGCGGCGTCTACGGCTGGCTGCTCGCCATGCTCGGCCAGGAGGTCGGCTGGCCGGCCCCGGTCGGCGGGGCCGGCCAGCTGACCTCGGCGCTGGTCCGCCGCTTCCCGGGGGAGATCGTCTACGACGCCCCGGTCACCCGGGTGCTGGTGGCGCGAGGTCGGGCCATGGGGGTGCGCACCGCGGACGGCCGGGACTGGCGGGCCCGCCGGGCGGTGATCGCCGACGTGCCCGCCCCGGCCCTCTACCTCGACCTGGTCGGCGAACGCTGGCTGCCGCCCCGGCTCACCGAGGACCTGACCCATTTCCGGTGGGACGGGGCGACGATCAAGATCGATTGGGCGGTACGGTCGAAGGTCCCGTGGAAGAACCCGGCCGCCGCCGGCGCGGGCACCGTGCACCTGGGCGCCGACATGAACGGCCTCACCAGGTACGCCGCCCACCTCGCCGCCGGTGAGATCCCGCCCGACCCGTTCCTGCTGCTCGGGCAGATGACCACCACCGACGCCACCCGGTCACCGGACGGCACCGAGTCGATGTGGGCGTACACCCACCTGCCGCACCGGCCGTCCTGGCACGCCGACGAGATCGCCGCGCATGTGGAACGGATGGAGGCGGTGATCGAGGAGCAGGCGCCCGGCTTCCGGAGCGAGATCGTGGCCCGCAACGTGTTCGCCCCGGCCGACATGGAACGGGAGAACCCGTCGCTCGTCGGCGGCGCGCTCGGCGGTGGCACCGCGGCCGCGTTCCAGCAGTTGTTCCTGCGCCCGGTGCCGGGCCTCGGCCGGGCCGACACCCCCGTCGACAGGTTGTTCCTCGGCAGTTCGTCGGCCCATCCGGGCGGCGGCGTGCACGGGGCGCCGGGCGCCAACGCGGCACGCGCCGCCCTGGCCAGGCACGGCAATCCGCTCTACCCGGCCGTCATCGGCGCGGCCCACCGGGTGATCTACCGCTGAGCAGGCTCCGGCGCCGGGCCGCGGCGGCACGCAGCGCCGGCCAGAGCCGGAGCCGCCGGGAGCTGTCCACCTGGGCGAGCAGGTGGGCCAGCGCCGGGCGGTCCTCCCTGGGCACCAGCGTCACGATGATCAGAATCGGGGCGATCGCGGCCACGAGCTCCACGACCAGGAGGAACATCACCAGCAGGGCGACGGCGGCGACGATCATCAGAGGCCTCCGACCAGGGCCGCGGCGATGAAGACCAGCGCGGTCGCCACGGCGAGACCGACGGCGGCGAGCGCGGCGGCGGCCTGTACCAGAGCGCCGATCGGGGCGGTGGCGCGCTTGAGGAGATGCAGCGCGAGGACCAGGCACGTTCCCGCGATGATCAGGTAGAGAAGACTGCCGCTGTGCAGTCCGAGGGACAGGTCGGTTGTCGGCATGGTGGCCCCCTGTGGCGGAGGGATGCTGTGCGCCTTCGCTGGCGTGAGGTCGACCTGGTTCGAGCATGCAATGCAGAACATGGTCAATGCAATGCATCGATGGGTGACTGAATCGTCTACCCGTGCACAGCCGATGCCGAAGGAGTGCCGCGCATTGACTCCCGTCGACGATGGGTGGATCGTGCATGGCGGAGCCTTGGGGCGCTCTGAATCACGTCAGGCGAGGATGCAAGCATTAGGCATGTCAAATGCTGATTTGTCGCCCCTTGCGCTTACAACGCTGGCTTTTTCGTGCGCAAATGGGACATGCCCCACTGTCTATACGACAAATAGGGGAACGGTGATGGTTCAGGGCTACACCGTCACTGCTGAAGAGGCTCGTGCGGCCGGGGTCGACATGCCCGCGGGTGAGCAGATGGTGGAGATTCCGCTGTCTCTGCTCGCCGAGACGGCCCACATGGTGGAGCCCTGAGGCCCGAGATCCGGAGAAGAGCAGGGAGGCTGGGCTCATGACTGACGATCAGGAGCCCGGTTCCGGCCCGCGGACCGTGGGTGAGCGTCTGCGGGCCCGCCGCGAGAGCCTTCGTCTCAGTGGCAGCCTGTTGGCCGCCCGGTCCGGCCTGACGCAGTCGAAGGTGTCCCGGATCGAGACGGGCCACACGTCAGCGAATCCCGAGGACGTCCGCCGCCTCGCCGAGGCGATGCGGATGGAGCCCGCTGAAGTCGACGACCTGGTGCGGCTGGCGGTGGAGTCCCGGCGCGGCGGCGACACCGACGAGTGGCGCGTGGAGCACTTCAGTGAGGTCGCCCGCAAGCAGATCGAGGTGCAGCAGGCCGAATCGACGGCCCGGGAGATCCGCATCTTCCAGCCGTCCATCGTGCCGGGCCTGCTTCAGGTCAGCGGCTACGCCGAGGCGGTGATGCGGCCGTGGTACGAGGAGCTCGGCGACTCCAGCGAGGAGGCTGCGGCCGATCTGATCGCCGCCGTCGGAGGGCGGTTGCAGAGGCAGCGCATCCTCACCGCCTCCAACAGGTCCTTCCACCTGATCCTGGCTGAGGCGACACTCAGCCACCGGCTGGGAAACCCGGAGGACATGGTGTCGCAGATCCGCCGGATCCGGGAGCTCGCACGACGGGACAACGTCACGATCGGGATCATCCCGGCGGATGTGCCGCTGACCTTCCCCCTCATGCACGGGTTCGAGCTGCTCGACGACACCCACGTACTGATCGACCTCTATACGGTGTCGTTCACTGCCGAGGTGGTCTCGGACCTCCGGGCGTACCGGAAGATCTTCGACATCCTCGCCGCGTCCGCCACCGCCGACATCGAGCCGATCCTGGACAAGTACCGGGACCTCTACCTCTCCCTGTCCGCGGGCCGCTGATCTTCGGCGATGCCGGCCAGACCTGGTCGGGTGGTGCCTGAGCGGTTCGTGCCACGACCGGCACGGCAGGCGGTTTACCCTGCTCACGGAGTCCGTAACGGTCAGCCCATGTTTACCGTTCGTGCTGTCGGGCAACTGCTGGCCCGTACCCGATCCCGGCCCGCTGGAGGAGACCCCGTGCACATTGCGATGATCTCCGAACACGCTGACGTCGCCGACCTGTCGGCCGCGCTGGCCGAACTGGGCCACGACGTCCGGATCTACACCCGCCGTGAGGACCCGGACGTCGCCGAGGTGGTCGTCACCTCGAGCGGCGTGCATGTGGTGCACATCGCCGCCGGCCCGCCCCGCCCGTTGCCGTCCGACCTGGTGCTGCCGCACATGGGGGAGTTCGCCCGGATCCTCGGCGAACAGTGGCGGGACGGCTGGCAGCCGGACGTGGCGCACGCCCATTTCTGGACCAGCGGCCTGGCCGCGGTGACCGCCGCCCGGCAGCTGAACATCCCGGTCGTCCAGTCGTTCCACGAGCTGGGCGAGTTCGGTGAGGTCGCGGACGGCCCGTCCCGGTCCGGCTACGAGCGGGCGCTCGGCCGGGCGGTGGACCGGGTGGTCGCGCAGACCCAGGAGGAGGTCCGTGGCCTGGTCCGGATCGGTGTCCCGCGGGCCAGCCTGACCGTGGTGCCGGCCGGCGTGGACAGCGAGACGTTCACCCCGGATGGCCCGGCGGTCCAGCGTGACCCGGAGCGCCCCCGGATCCTGTCGGTCGGCAAGCTGGTCGAGCGCAAGGGGTTCGGCGACGTCATCCAGGCGATGCGGTACGTCCCCGGCGCCGAGGTGGTGGTGGTCGGCGGCCCGCCTGCGGACCGGCTGCCCACCGACCCGGGGGCCCGGCTGCTCCAGTCGATGGCCGAGCAGTTCAAGGTGGCCGACCGGTTCCGGATGGTCGGCGCGGTCGCGCACCGGGACCTGCCGAGCTGGTACCGGTCCGCCGACGTGCTGATCGCCACCCCGTGGGAGGAGCAGGCCGCTCTCGAGGCGATGGCCTGTGGTGTGCCGATCGTCGGCCCGGCGGCCGGTTCGCTCACCGAGACGGTGGTCGACGGCCTGACCGGTGACCTGGTGCCGGAGCGGGACCCGCGGGCCCTCGGTGGCGCGCTGCGCCGGCTGGTCAACGACAAGGTGCGGCGGTTCACCTACGCGACGGCGGCCCTGGACCGGGCCCGGCAGGCGTATTCGTGGAAGCGGGTGGCCGCGCAGGTCGGCTCGGTCTACGCGAGTCTGCGGCGTACCCCGGCCGTGGTGGAAGACGCGGTGTAGGGCGGCATCAACCGATCGGTGGACCGGATCCGTCGCCCGCTGTTCGATTCGGGCACCCCCGCCTCCGGGTGACGCTCTATGCATGACAGTCATCGAGGTCAAGAACCTGGCGAAGCGGTACGGCGAGACCGTCGCCGTACGAGACGTGTCCTTCAGTGTCGAACCCGGTGAGATCTTCGGCATCCTCGGCCCGAACGGCGCTGGCAAGACCACCACCGTCGAGTGCATCAGCGGCCTGCGTACCCCCGACTCCGGATCGATCACGGTCCTCGGACGCCCCGCGGGCGACCCGTCCCTGCGGTCGGTCATCGGTGTGCAGCTCCAGGAGAGCGAACTCCAGGAGAAGATCACCGTCCGGGAGGCGCTGGAGCTGTACAGCACCTTCTACCCGAACCCGGCCGACTGGCGGGCCCTCGCCGACGATCTGGGCCTGACGCCGAAGCTGAAGTCGCGGTTCGGCAAGCTCTCCGGTGGCCAGAAGCAGCGCCTGTCGATCGCGCTGGCGCTGATCGGCAACCCGGAGATCGCCATCCTGGACGAGCTGACCACCGGGCTGGACCCGCAGGCCCGCCGGGAGACCTGGGACCTGATCTCCGGCATCCGCGACCGGGGCGTCACCCTGCTGCTGGTCACCCACTTCATGGAGGAGGCCGAGCGCCTCTGCGACCGGATCGTGGTGATCGACAAGGGCGCGGTGGCGGCCCTGGACACCCCGGCCGGTCTGGTCGAGCGGGCCGGCAACGAGCAGCGGATCCGTTTCCGGCCGTCGACGCCGATCGAGGACGAACTGCTGACCGTGTTGCCCGAGGTGCGTGAGCTGCGCCGCCAGGGCCCGCGGATCGAGGTCGTCGGCACCGGCAACGTGCTGCACGCGGTCGTCGCGGTGCTCGCCCGCAACGGCATCGTGGCCGCCGAGCTGACCCTCGAGCAGTCCACTCTCGACGACGCCTTCGTCCAGCTGACCGGCAAGGAGTGACCGTCATGACCGTCTTCACCAAGATCACGACCACCGAGTTCCGGCTCACCCTGCGCGATCCGCTCTACGCCTTCTTCACCCTGCTCTTCCCGGTCCTGCTGGTGGTGATCCTCGGCAACGTGCCGACCATGCAGGAGGCGCCGCCGGAGCTGGGCGGCCTGCGGGTGATCGACCTGTACGCCGGCCTCGCGCTCGGCATGGCGATCGGCATCATCGGGTTGCAGGGCCTGCCATCGGTGCTGGCCACCTACCGGGAGCGTGGCATCCTGCGCCGGCTCGCCACCACCCCGGCGGCCCCGCCCACCCTGCTCGCCGCCCAGCTGGTGATGAACCTCGTCACCGTGCTGGTGTCGATGGTGCTGGTCTACACGGTGGCGATCCTCGTCTTCGACGTGCCGTTCCCGCAGAGCCCGGCCCTGTTCCTGCTCGCGGTCCTGCTCAACTGTGCCGGAGCGTTCTCGATCGGCCTGCTGCTGGCCGCGGTCGCGCCGACCGGCAAGACCGCCAACGCGATCGGCACGTTCCTGTTCTTCCCGCTGATGTTCTTCGCCGGTCTGTGGGTGCCCCGCGGTCTGATGCCGGAGATGCTGGAGAAGGTCGGTGACTTCACCCCGTTCGCCGCCGGCCAGGACCTGATGACCGACGCCCTCATGGGGCAGTCGCCGGACCTGCTCTCGATTACGGTTCTGGTGGCATACCTGGTGATCTGCGGGGCCGCCGCGATCAAACTCTTCCGCTGGGAGTGACGATGCTCAAGCCTGAGGCGCTGGGGGGACCGGCCGCGAACCGGGAGCTCTGGCGCACCTGGCTGTCCTACGGCACCCTGTTCGGCTCGCTGCTGCTGTCGGTGGTCACCCAGGGCGTCGAGGGCCTGCCCCAGAAGGACCTCGGCACCACCACCGTGGTCACGCTCGTGACCGCACTGTGGATCGCCTGGTGGGTTGACCTGCACCCGGGCTGGCAGCGGCGTCAGGCGCTGATGCTGATCTTCCTGGTCGGACTGCTCGGCCTGAACTTCTCGCTGGTGATGTGCAGCCCGCTCTTCGGCGTCTTCACCTGGACCGGCTACATCTTCCTCGGTTACGCCGTCCCCGGCCGGTGGCAGCTGGCCGGGACCCTCCCGGTCGCCGCGATCAACGCGATGTCCCAGATCGGCGGATGGAACACCATCGCCAACGAGGACGGCGGATACATCATCTACCTCGCGGTGCTGCTCTGTAACCTGCTGATCGCCGGGATCATGACGTGGGTGACCCTGCGCGACGAGCGGGAGGCCGACACCCGGGTCCGCCGGATCGACCAGCTGGCCGAGGCCAACGCCAAGCTCGCCGCCGCCCTCCAGGAAAATGCCGGACTGCACGCCCAGCTCCTGGTCCAGGCCCACGAGGCGGGCGTCCACAATGAACGGCAGCGGATGGCCGGCGAGATCCACGACGTCCTGGCCCAGGGCCTGACCGGCATCGTCACCCAGCTGGAGGCGGCCGAGTCGCACCCCGGCGACCGCGACCGGCACCTGGCGGCGGCGAAACGGCTCGCCCGGGAGAGCCTGGCCGAGGCCCGCCGGTCGGTGCAGGCGCTACGGCCCCAGCACCTGGACGCGGCCCGCCTGCCCGAGGCCCTCGGCGAGGTGCTCCAGGGCTGGTCCGAGCTGCACGGGGTCCGCGCCGACCTGACCACCACCGGGGTGGCCCGGCCGCTGCTGCCGGAGATCGAGACGACCCTGCTGCGGACCGCTCAGGAAGCCCTCGCGAACGTGGCCAAGCACGCCGCCGCCGGCCGGGTCGGCCTGACCCTCTCCTACATGGAGGACGTGGTGACGCTCGACGTCCGCGACGACGGAGCCGGCTTCGACCCGGAGGCCCCGCGGGAGGTGACCGAGGAGGGCGGCTACGGTCTGCGCGCCATGCGGGAACGCCTCACCCGGGTCGCCGGCACCCTCGAGGTCGAGTCCGAACCCGGCGGCGGCACCGCCGTCTCCGCTTGCGTACCGGCACTGGCCCTAGGGGGAGCAGCATGATCAGGGTCGTCATCGTGGACGATCACCCGGTGGTCCGGGACGGCCTGCGCGGCATGTTCGCCGGCGATGACAGGTTCACCGTGCTCGGCGAGGCCGGCGACGGACGGGAGGCCCTGGCGGTCACCGAGGCGCTCGCCCCCGACGTGGTCCTGATGGACCTGCGGATGCCGGTGATGGACGGCGTCTCCACCATCCGCGAGCTGAAGGCCCGGGGCTCGGCCGCCCGCGTCCTGGTGCTGACCACCTACGACACCGACAGCGACGTGCTGCCCGCGATCAAGGCCGGCGCCACCGGATACCTGCTCAAGGACACCCCGCGCGAGGAGCTGTTCCGCGCCGTCGTGGCCGCCCACCGCGGCGAGTCGGTGCTCTCCCCGGCGGTCGCCGGCCGGCTCATGGGCCAGCTCCGGTCACCCGCCAAGGAGCCGCTCAGCCAGCGCGAGATCGAGGTGCTCACCCTTATCGCCCGCGGCTGTTCCAACCGGGAGACCGCGAAACGCCTGTTCATCAGCGAGGCCACGGTCAAGACGCACCTGCTGCACGCCTACGCCAAACTCGGCGTCCGGGACCGGGCCGCCGCCGTCGCCACCGCCATCGAACAGGGCCTGATCCGCCGCGACTGAGGCGCTAGGGACGCCAGCTGAGGATCGGGTCCATCTGGCGCAGCACGGTGTCCGGGCCGAAACGGCCGGCCAGCGACATGGCGGTGTTGCGGAGGAACGCGGCGACCGGGTTGCTCAGCCCGGCGACGCGGCCCACCCGCCGCGACGCACGGGCGATCTCGGTGGTACGGCCCACCCGCGCCGCCGAATAGCCGGGCAGATCATCCGCGTGCCGGGCCAGCACCAGCGCGTCCTCCAGAGCCTGGCAGGCGCCCTGCCCGAGGTTGGGTGTCATGGCGTGGGCGGCGTCGCCGAGCAGGGCCACCCGGCCGGAGTGGAACCGTGGCAGCGGCTCGTCGAGGCAGCGGATGTCGGTGCGCACCACCTCGGTGGCCGCCGCGATCAGCGACGGAACCGGCTCGTGCCACGCCCCGAAGAGACGCAGCATCTCGTCCTTCTCCACGGCCGCACGGGCGCCGGCCGGGGCGGGAGCGGTGGCGTAGGCGTAGACCCGGCCGTCGCCGAGCACCGCCACCCCGAACACCTTGCCGTCACCCCAGGTCTCGGCGGGCAGAACGGCGCCGCCCGGGTGCGGGACGACGATGCGCCAGCTCGTCACACCCGTGTAGACCGGGCCGGGATGTTCCGGGAACAGCTTCGCCCGTACCGCTGAATGAAGCCCGTCGGCCGCGACCACCAGATCGGCGGTGAGCGGACCGTCCGCGGTGACCACCCGGCCGGTCGCCGGATCGACGTCGCCGGCCGGCCGGCCCAGCCGGACCGTGCCGGGGTCGAGGGCGTCGGCGAGCGTCGCCATCAGGGTGGCCCGATGCACGATGATCACCGGCTCGCCGTAGCGCTTGGCGGCTTTCGTGGCGTCGGTCCGGGTGATCCAGCGCCCGTCCGGACGCTGGATGCCGGCCGCCCCTTGCAGACCCGACAGCTCCCGGATCCGCTCGCCGACACCGAGGGCGTCCAGGACCCGTAACGCGTTCGGGGCGACGGCCAGACCGGCGCCGACCGGTTCGAGCGCGGCGGCGCGCTCCAGAACCGTGACGTCCCAGCCCTGGCGGCGCAACGCCACCGCGGCGGCGAGCCCACCGATCCCGGCCCCGATCACTACTGCGTGCGGCATCCTCGCATCGTCGCATTCGCCCCGGCCGGCGGGCAGACTCGGGGGATGGACGAGTACGCGCACGCCCGCCCGGCCCCGGTGCTGCGCCCGCATGTCGCGTTCTACTCCGGCTACCGGCAGCGCGGTCTCGCCCCGGCCACCCACCGGGGCCTGCCGTCGCCCTACCTGACGTTGATCTTCACGCTGGACGAGCCGCTCGTCATCGCCGCCCACCCCGACCCGGGACAGGCGCCCGGCCGGTACCGTTCGCTCCTCGGCGGCCTGCACCTCGTCCCGGCCCTGATCAGCCACGACGGCAGCCAGTCGGGGGTGCAGGTGGCGGTCCGGCCGGAAGGCTGCCGGCCGCTGCTCGGGCTGCCCGCCGCCGAGGTGGCCAACCTCGACGTGGACGCCGCCGCCGTCTTCGGCGAGACGTTCGTCGACCGGGTCCGGGAGCGGCTGCACTTCGCTCAGGACTGGCCGGCCCGGTTCGCGGTCCTCGACCGGGCGCTCGGCGGGCGGCTGCGCGACACTGCCGGGCCGGCCCCGGTGACCCACGCGTTCCACCTGGTCAACAACGGTGTGCCGGTCTCCGAGACGGCCGAGCGGATCGGCTGGAGCGCACGCCATCTCACCGACCGGTTCCGTGCCGAACTCGGCATCCGCCCCAAGGAAGCCGCCCGGATCGCCCGTTTCGACCGGGCCCGTCGCGCGGTTCGCCCCGGTGTCCGGATCGCCGACGTGGCTGCCGCACACGGCTACGCCGACCAGTCCCACCTGGTCCGCGACTTCCGCGCCTTCGCCGGCTGCACCCCGTCCCGCTGGCTGGCCGACGAGTTCGGCCCGGGCGCGGCCTTCGGCTCCGCAGGCGAGTTCGGCCCGGCCGCCGAGTTCGGCTCCGCAGGCGCGTTCGGCCCGGGCGCGGCCTTCGGGTTCGCGGGCGCGTCCGGCCCGGCCGACGAGTTCGGTTTTGTCCAAGCCTGACCGGCGTCCGCCCACCGACGATGGGGTGATGAACGACAAGACGACACCGCCACCACAGGTGTGGCCGACGTTGCGGGCCACCGACGCCCGCGCCCTGATCCGCTTCCTGTCCGACGCGTTCGGATTCGTCGCGACGGCAGTACACGGCGAGGGCGAGTTCGTCGCGCACGCCGAACTTCGCTGGCCCCTCGGCGGCGGCCTCATGCTCGGCTCGACGCGCGACGACCCGGACAACCCGTGGAACCTCAAACCGGGAACATTCGGCGCCTACATCGTCGCCGACGACATCGAGGCGTTGCACGCCCGCGCGGCCGCCGCCGGGGCCGAGATCATCCGCGCGCCCTTCACCACCGACTACGGATCAGAGGACTTCACGGCGCGCGATCCCGAGGGCAACCTCTGGCATTTCGGGACATACCGCGGAGAACCCCACTGATTCGGTACGGCTATGCAGAGTCCCGTGGCTACCCACGCGACGCAGGCCCCACTCCCGCCCGCCAAGGCGCCTCTCGGGCGGAAGCCGTTGGTCACCCGAAAACCGCCAGCCGTCGCTGACCGCGGTAATGCGCGCCGCGAAAGCGTCGTGGGCGACGGCTGGCGGGCCCGGCCGTCGCTGACCGCGGTAATGCGGACCGCGAAAGCGTCGTGGGCGACGGCTGGGGTCGCGGCACCGCGCCGCGACCCCGGGTGATCAGCGGGCCAGGGCCTTGGCCAGGTCGTCGCGGAACGCGCGCTCGCTGTCGGTGACCGTCTCGCCGCCGATGCCGAGGACACCGCCCGTGGAGGCCGCGCCCACCACCTCGTCGGCGATCTCCACGAGCCAGTGCTTGTAGGTCTCGGCGTCGGCCGGGGACGCCTTCGCGGCCAGCAGCGCCGCCGCCTCACCGGCGCGGGCGACGACGTCCGCCGCGTACCCGGCCGGGTCACCCGGCTGGATCACCGGCGGCTCCTCGCCGATCTCCGGGTCACCGGCCTCGGCGACCGCGGCCGTGGCGACCGCCGCGACCAGGGGGCTGGCCGACGACCTGGCGTCCGAGATCCGGTCCAGCCCGGCCGCGCTCTCGGCCCGGGTCTTACGCGCGCTGTCCGGGCTGGCGGCGCTGGCGGCGGTCAGCACCGACTGCGGCAGGCCGGTCAGCAGCCCCCACTCGGCGTCGGTGAACCCCAGTTCGGCATAGAGCGGTCGATCCGTCACGCGCTTGTCCCTTTCTCCTGTCGGCCGCCCGAGGCAACCGGCGGCCGTCAGCATTCTTACCTACCCCTTTTCGTCGTCGTTGCATCCTGTGACGATCACTCGCATGTCCCACCGGCTGGTCTGTTACGGACTCTTCGTCGCCTGGGCGGCCCACGACGTGGAGGAGGTGCTGACCGCGACCTGGTGGTCGGCCCGGACCACGCCACGCCTGCTGGCCGAGGGCTGGCCACCGGCCGTGGTGAACAGCATCGGCACGACGACGCCCAGGTTCGCGGTGGCGGCGGCGCTGGTGGGGATCGCGGTGCTGGCCGCGGCCGTGCGGGGCGCCCGAACCGGCGGCCGGTCACTGTTCTTCCAGGCGGCGGTGCTGGTCTTCGGGTGGCACGGCGTGGTCCATGCCGGACAGGCGCTGCTGGTGCGCGGTTACGTCCCCGGCCTGGTGACCGCGATTCTGCTGGTCATCCCGTATGCGTTCCGCACCCGCCGTCACTTCCACCGGCCCCCGGTCCCCACCCGCACCATCATCGTGGTGGCAGTGGCCGCGATAGTCCTGACCGCCCTCGCGCAGGCCTTGTCGCGCACGCTCATTGCCCCCGGCTGACGCCGGTCCGCGTGGACATCTGTGGCTCGGATCGGGCCACAGGTCACCACGCCGTGAAGGCGGGCAGCCCGCGTGGGCATCTGCGGCTCGATTCGAACCGCGGGTCACCACGCAGATCACTGCTGTCGACGGGGAACCGCCGGCAGTGTGTTTGCGGACGCCGGGTGGGCGGGGACGGCGGCGACTGAGAGAATCTTGGTCGTGCGAGAGGTGGTCGACGGGGTCTTCGAACTCCACATGGGTTATGTCAACGTGCACCTGGTCGTCACCGACGACGGTGTGGTCCTGGTCGACACCGGTCTGCCCGGCCGCTCGCCGTTGATCGAACGCGGCCTGCGCGGCATCCGGCGTTCGCTCGGCGAGGTGACCGCCATCCTGGTCACCCACCACCACCCGGACCACGTCGGCAGCCTCGCCGCGCTGCGGGAGAAGACCGGCGCCCGGGTGATCGCGCACGCCGCCGAGGTTCCGTGGATCGGCGGCCACATTCCGCCCGCGCAGCCGGCCGGCTTCCTGGGCAAGATGGTCAGCCGCCTGGTCGGCACGGTCCAGCCGACGAAGGTCGACCAGCTGATCACCGCCGACGGCTCCGAACCGTTGCCCGGCTTCACCGCCCTGCACACCCCGGGCCACACCCGGGGGCACGTCTCGTTCCTGCTGGATCGGGCCGGTGGTGTGCTGTTCGCCGGGGACGCGGCGGGCTGCCGCCGGGGCCGGGTGTCCGCCCCGCCCCGGGCGGTGACGGCCGACCCGGTCCGCGCCGGCGAGAGCCTGGCCCGCCTGGCCGAGCTGGAGTTCGACCACGCCGTCTTCGGCCACGGCAAGGCAGTCTCCGGCCTGGCCGTCGAAGCCTTCCGCAAGGCCGTCGCCGGCTGACTCCCACCACTCCCGGACAGGCGACATTCCCGGACAGGCGACACTCTCGGACAGACGACGCCGAAAAAGCGCGCGGCGTCGCGGGCCGACGCCGGGGGCGGCCGACGGGTGGGTCAGTCCAGGTGGACGTCCTCCAGGTCGTCGAGGTCGAGACCGTGGCCGGCCAGGAACTCCAGCGCGTCGGCCGCCCGGTCGCGGGCCTGGAGGCTGCGGACGACGATGACGCAGGCCTCCCAGAACCAGTCGTCGTCCTCGTCGTCCGCCCAGGGCCGGGCCATCGCCTCGGCCTCCGCCTCCCGGCCCAGCTCCAGCAGCAGGAACGCCTCCCGGATCCGCAACGCGCCGTCGTCGGCGGGGTCGCGCCGGGCCCGTTCCAGAGCCTGCTCCCGCCGGCCGATCCCGGCTTCCAGCCGGCACAGCTCGGCCCGCAGGGACGGCGGCACCTCCTCACCGACGAGAGCGTCCACTCGGGACACCAGCTCCGCCGCGTTGTCCGGCACGTCGGTCACCCAGCTCACCGCGTCGAGCAGCAGGCGGGTCTCGGCAGCCGTGTCACCGGATTCCCGGTACAGGTCGGCCGCCTCCAGCAGCAGGCCGACCCGGTCGTGCACGTCGCCCGGGTCGCGGGCCAGTTTCTCCAGCAGCACGGCCCGGGACGGCACCGGCTCGGGCCGGTGCGGAGCGGCCAGCAGTTCCTCCAGCAGGGCGCGGATCTCCGGCCGGTGGCCGTGCCCGCGCTGGTACAGCTCGACGAGCAGCCAGCGGGCGGCCAACGACTCGTCGGCGAGCCCGGCCCGGTCAAGGCTGCGCAGGGCCTCCTCGGCGGACTCGGTGGCGTCCTCCCACTGCTGGCCGGCGCGGAGCCGCCGGGCCACCTCCAGGCGCAGCCGGGCCGCTCCGGCGTGGTCGCGGGCGGCGGTCCGCTCGGCGATCGCCCGGACCAGGGCGTCGACATCGGCGCGGCCCGGATGCTCGGCGATCGGGCGGCCGGTGAACACGGTGAGCGGCAGTGATCCGGTCACCGGGTCGGCGGCGATCCGGGCCTCCACCTCACTGCTCTGATACGTGTTGCCGTTACGCCTGTCGAACGCCTCCGCGTGCCGCCGGGCCAGCGCCAGCATCTCGTCGTGGGTCTCCTGGATCGTGGCGGTCCACTGCCGGTCGCCGCTGTCGGTGCGCCGCCGGATCTGATGATCGGCCCGGCTGGACTCGACGAGGCGGCGCAGCACGATCACGGCGCCGATCGCGAAAGTCATCGCGTCGGCCGGCGACGACGGCCGGTCCAGCCACGGCAGATGGTGGTCGAGGAGGGCGAGGCCGCGGTCGGTGTTTCCGGTGAGGCCGCAGAATTGCAGGTGCAGGCCGACCTGGGAGAGACGGATCCGGCGCTCGCGCAATTTCGGGTACGCCGACCGGTGCGCCGCCACCGCCTCGGCGAACCGCCCGGTCCGCAGGTACGGCAGCAGCAGGTTGCCCTGGATCAGCGACGGCTGGGCACCGCAGGTCTGTCGGCTGCTCAGGGGCGCGCCGATCCGCACCGCCTCCTCGTAGTCGCCGCGGGTGGTCAGGAAGGTGATCACCCGGTTGGGCACGCAGCCGGCGCAGTCGGACAGGCTGTCCCGTTTGGCGGTGGCCATCCGGTCGAACCACCCGGCCGCCTCGTCGAGCTCGCCGAGATGGTGCGCGACCACGGCCCGCCGCTGGTGGACGGCGTGCAGGCTGTGCCCGCCGGCCAGGTAGCGCCGCTCCATCTCGTCGAGCAGCCGCCGGGCGCGATCGAGCGGCACCTCGGGGAATGACGGCATCCCCGCCGCCACCGCCTTGAACTCCCACAGCAGGTGGTGCTCGTCGCCCGGCCGGACCAGGTCGGGCCGGTTGTCGAAGACGGACAGACAGTGGGTGAAGGCGAGGAACGACCGGGTGAGCTCGCCGCCCTGCCACAGCTCGTCGAGCGAGCCCATCCGGGCGCGATAGCCGAACTCGGTCAGCCCGGCGGCGTCCGCGTGCCGGAACACACTGTCCAGCGCGGACCACTTGGCCGGCCCGGCGTTGAGGCGGCGGGCCTCGCGCAGCATCTGCTCCAGCTCGGACTCGGCGACGGTCATCGCGGCGCCCCCATCGCGCGTGACAGCAGACCCAGGAACGACTGGTTGTACGCCGCGGTCGCGGCCGGGGTCATCGGCTGCCGGGCCAGCAGCAGCGCCTGCGTGAACAGGCCCTCGACCGCGAACCGGGTGAGCTCCTCGTCGCCGGTGCTCATCGCCTGCCGGGCCAGCGGATTACGGTGGTTGAAGACCAGCTGGGAGCGGCTCTCCGCACCCGTGGTGAACACGTCGAGCAGCGAACCCCACAACTCGTCGGCCGACTCCCGGGCGCGCAGCATGTCGCCCTGGAACGCGGCGTCACCGTCCAGAAGGTACAGCGCGGGCAGGCTCGGCGGGTCGAACGCGCGAACCGTCACCTCGACCCCCTGCCGGTCGAGGATCCGCTGGGCGAGCGCGGTGAACGGGCGCACCGTCTCGGCGTCGGCCGGGTCGAGGTGGTCGAGCCGCAACGTCAGGTCGGCCGGGGAGAGCACCTCGACCGCCGTGTCGACGGCGGCGGAGAGCCGGGACAGCAGCTCGGTGTCGTACACATACCCGGCGTTGATCAGCGGGATCCGCTGCGCGGCGGCGACCGGGGCCATCTGCCGGAACTCGTCCAGTGACGCGGTGTAGCGAACCACGCCATACCGGTCCTGGAACTCGGCGAGCGTCAGCGGCCCGACATTGGTCTCGAACGGCCACCACTGATGCACCAGCCGCAGCATCTCGTCGTCGTGCACGGCCAGCGCTTTCACCCCGAGATGGTGGATCGCGAGGAACGCGCGCAGCCGCTCCGGGCCGCTCGTCCCGAGCCTGGCCAGCCAGCCGCGCAGACCGTCACCGAGCGTGTCGCGCACCTGCGCCAGCAGCCCGTCGTCGTAGAGCGCCTCGCGGCTCGCCGTCGGCCGCAGCTCGGTCGTGTCGACCACACACCGCACGAAGAACGCCCACGGTGGCAGCAGCCCCTCCACGCTCTCGGAGAGCAGCATCTGTTTCAGGTAGACCCGGTGGGCGACCCGGACCGCCGGATTGGCCGGCGCCGGCAGCACGAACGCGACACCGCGGACGCCACCCTCCGGCGCGGCGAGATCGACGACGTCGAAGGGCACAAAACCGAAGACCTCCTCCGCGTACGAGAAGAGGCGCGCCCGCCGCTGCTGAGCGGACTCACCGGCCCCGGTGTCCCACGGAGCGAGCCCGGCGGTCACCTCGTCGTCGCCGACCCGCACCCCGATCGGCAGCATCGAACCGTAGAACCCGGCCAGCTCACGAACCGTCTCGCCGCTGAGCCAGTGCTCCTCACCCCGGCGCGGGACCAGGGTGACCGTGGTGCCCGCCCCGGCCCGCTGCTCGGCCGGCAGCTCCACCGAATAGCGCCCGTCGCTGTGCCCGGTCCAGGACACGGTCGGATGGTCGCCGCAGCGGGTCACCACCCGGATCTCGTCGGCCACCATGAAGCAGGACAGCAGCCCGATGCCGAACTGGCCGAGGAACTCGTGCCGGGCGAACCCGAGATCGTCACGCTTGGAGCTGCGCCCGATCGTCGCCAGCAGCTCGTGCACCTGCGACTCGGTGAGGCCGATGCCGGTGTCGTGCACCCGCAGCAGACCGTCACCGCCCGGCCCGGACGGCTCGAACCGGATCTCCCCGGCCGCCGACGGATCGGCCAGCCGCCGCGCGGTGATCGCGTCGACGGCGTTCTGTAGCAACTCCCGCACGTAGACACGCGGCGTCGCGTAGAGGTGGTGACTGAGAAGATCCACCACACCACGCAGGTCGACCCGGAACGTGAAACTCACCCGTACCCCCGTCTCATCGGACCCGGATGCTATCCATCGGGTACGACATTCCGCGGCCGTATTTCCGGCCGCCGGAGGCCGTGGGGGTGGTCAGTTCGTCTCGTTGATGAACGTCGGGTGGTCCATCAGGAACGCCGGCACCCGGTTCTCGGCCACCGCCCGGAAGAAGTCGTCGACGCCGTCCTGGAACCGTTCGCCGAGGTAGCCGCCGTCGTACACCCCCTCGCCGGGCAGTTTCACGGTGACCATGTCGTCGACGTTCAGGTCCTTCATCTCCACCGCCCAGTCCAGGATGGAGTGGCCGCGGCCGTCGAAGGTGAGCGAGCCGCCGGCGGCGTCCATGACGGCGAGCAGTTTCTTGGGGTCGGTGACGACGTCCCGGCTCATCGCCTGCTTCGCCATCGCCTTGATGAACTGCTGCTGGTGCCGCTGCCGGTCGTAGTCGGTCATGTCGTCGCCGTACCGCTGGCGGACGTAGTCGAGCGCCTCCCAGGCCTGTAGCCGCACCGGTTTGTCGCTCTTCTTGTACTGCTTCTGCGGCCCGGTGTACGGGTGCGCGCAGCTGGACGACGTGTGGTCGTTGCGGCAGCGGTAGATGCGTTCGCGGGTCTTGCCGTCCGGCCCGAGATGCTCGGACTTGACGTCCATGTCGATGACCATCTCGACGCCGCCCATCGCCTCGACGATCTTCTTGAAGCCGCCGAAGTTGACGATCGCCCCGGCGTCGAACTTCTTGATGCCGGTGACGTTGCCGACGGTCGCGGCGAGCAGCTGGAAGCCCTGGGCGGCGCTGTACTTGTTGTCGCCGAGCCGGCTGCCGTACGCCATCGCGGCGTTGATCTTCGTGCGGTCCGCCCCGGTGCCGGAGGGCTCGAAGGCGGGGATGTCGACCCGCAGGTCGCGGGGGATGGAGAAGAGGTACGCGCTGTGCCGGTCGGCCGGGATGTGCGCGATCACGATCGAGTCGGCCAGCGGCGCGGTGTGGTCGTCGCGCGGGTCGATGCCGACGAGCAGGATGTTGACCGCGCCGTCGATGTCGGACTCGGGCTCCGGCGGCGCGGCGGCCTCGGCGGGTTTCCCGGCGATCGGCGCGAGCAGGCTCTCGTCGGTGATCGCGTCGGTGTACTTGGCGACCAGCGCCTGGCCGGCGACGAGCGTCCCACCGCCGGCCAGCAGCACCACGGCGCCCACGCCCACGCAGATCCGCGCCCACAGCGGCGATCGTCGCTTGGCTTCCGCCGCCATTCCGCCTCCCCCGTACGGCAACGTGCGCATGATGGCACATCCGTGCAACCCGCTGGGAGCGCTTCCGGAAGGAGTCAGGCGGACTCTCGGGCCAGCAGGTTCTGTTCGACGACGACCGGCACCGACAGGGTCTTGTAGCCGACCGAGTCGAAGAGGACGGTCATCCGGTCCCCCTCGTAGTTCATCACCATTCCGCCGCCCCACTCGCCGTGTTCGACGCGCGCGTGCACCGGGAACGGGCCGTCCGGCTCGGCGGCGGCGATCTCGTGGGCGGTGCCGTCGGCGCAGTTGTCACAGTGGCCACACGGCTTCTTCAGGTCCTCGCCGAAGTACGCCAGCAGTGTCTCGGTGCGGCACTGCCGGGACTGGGCGAACCCGCGCATCATGTCGGTCCGGGACCGCATCACCACCTGCTGGCGTTCGTACTCCGCGCAGGCCGCCTCGGCCGCCGCGGCCGGGAGGGGCGCGCGGGCCGGGACGGTCAGCTTGTGCCCGGATCCGGCCGTCACCGCGCCGGCCTGTTCCAGCAGGTTGAGGTACTGCCCGAGCTTGCGCGGCCCGAGCCCGGTGGCCTTCTGCAGTGCGGTCTTGGAGGCTGGCCCCTTGTGCAGCTCGCCGGCCAGGTCACGCAGCTCGTCGAGGTCGGGGGAACCGCCCTGGAAGAACCGCTGGATGGCCTCGTCCTCGGAGCGCCACAGCAGCAGGGCACGGGCCGGTGCGCCGTCCCGGCCGGCCCGCCCGATCTCCTGGAAGTAGCTGTCCGGGGAGTCCGGCAGGGCGACGTGCGCGACCCAGCGGATGTTCGGCTTGTCGATGCCCATGCCGAACGCCGACGTGGCCACCATGATGTCGACCTTGTCGTCCTGGAAGTCCTCGTGGCGCTGCTCGCGCAGGCCGGCGGCCATCCCGCCGTGGTAGTAGGCGGCCGGGTACCCGGACGAGGTGAGGCGTTCGGCGAGCTCCTCGGCGGCGCGGCGGGTGGCGACGTAGATGATGCCGGGCCGCTGCTCCTCGTCGAGCATCGTGGTCAGCTTGCGCCACCGGTAGTTGTCGTCGGGGCAGTACGCCACCTCGAGGAACAGGTTGCGCCGGTCCAGCCCGGAGACGTGGATCTCCGGCTTCTTCAGGCGCAGCCGGGCGATGATGTCCTCACGGACCGGCGGTGACGCGGTGGCGGTGAGCGCCAGGATCGGCGGCCGCCCGATCTGCTTGATCATGTCGCCGAGGGCGAGGTAGTCGGGGCGGAAGTCGTGCCCCCAGGCGGAGATGCAGTGCGCCTCGTCGACCGCGACCAGGCCCGGTTTGAGCGCCCGCACCTCGGCCTGCCGCTCCGGGTTGCTGAGCTGCTCCGGGGTGATGAACAGGAACTCGGCCTCGCCGCGGCGGACCGCCTCGATCGCCTCGCGCTGCTCCTTCGGCGTCTCCTGCGAGCTGACCCGGACCGCGCGCAGTTTCGCGTCGCCGCGGTCGTTGAGGGCGGCGATCTGGTCCTGCTGGAGGGCGAGCAGCGGCGAGATGACCACGGTCGGGCCGGGCAGCAGCACCGCCGGGATCTGGTAGATCGCCGACTTCCCGGCGCCGGTCGGCAGCACCACCAGGGCGTCCTTGCGGCGCAGCACGGCACGCATCGGCTTGAACTGGCCGGGCCGCAGCGTGCGCCAGCCGAACTGGTTGCGGGCGACCCGGCGCAGGCGCGGGCCGTAGATCGGCAGTTTCATCGAGGGGAGGCTATCCGATCTTCGGGGGCGGGCTGGAGTCATGCGAACGCATGGCGGCCCCGTTACCCCTATTTGCCGCCGAACATGCGACGGATCGCCCAGAGCAGGAAGAGCACGGCGAGGGCGATGCCGAGGAGCCGCACGGCGTGCACCTCGGACCAGTCGACCCCGGTTGCGGCGAGTGGAGTGAGCACGTGCACATCCTAGCGATCGGGATGCCACAGCAAATAGAAAGGTTTGTTGACTAAAGTCTGCGGGGGGTGTGAACATAGGTCCCCGTAACGGGGGAGCCGAACGCATCGGAGGTACGGGGGCTCATGTCCATTCACGGCGAATTGCCGGAACTGGCAGCTGCGGTACTGCAACCGGGCTTCGTGGGCACGACCGCACCGGACTGGGTCCGCCGCTGGCTCGGCGCCGGGCTCGGCGGGGTGGCCCTCTTCGCCCGCAACGTGGAGTCACCCGCACAGGTGGCCGCGCTCACCGCGCAGCTCCGCTCGGAGAACCCCGATGTGATCGTTGCCATCGACGAGGAGGCCGGTGACGTCACCCGGTTCGAGTCCCGGCAGGGCAGCTCCCGTCCGGGCAACCTGGCCCTCGGCGCGGTCGACGACGCCGAGCTGACCGAGCTGGTCGCCCGCGATCTGGGCCGGGAGCTGGCCGATGCCGGCATCACGCTCGACTACGCACCGGACGCCGACGTCAACAGCAACCCCAAGAATCCGGTCATCGGCGTACGGGCATTCGGCGCCGAGCCGCATCTGGTGGCCCGCCACACGTCGGCCTTCATCCGCGGGCTCCAGTCCGCCGGGGTGGCCGGCTGCGCCAAGCACTTCCCCGGTCACGGCGACACCGCCGTCGACTCGCACCACGACGTGCCGGTGATCGCCCGCACCGAGGCCGAGCTGGCCGAGTGCGAGCTGGTCCCGTTCCGGGCGGCGATCGCGGCCGGCGCCCAGTCCGTGATGACCGGCCACCTGCTGGTCCCGGCCTACGACCCGGACCTGCCGGCCACGCTCAGCCCGCGCATCCTGACCGGGCTGCTCCGCGAGGAGCTGGGCTTCGACGGCCTGATCGTCACCGACGGCATCGAGATGCAGGGCGTGCGCCGCCGCTACGGCCTGGAGGGCGCCACCGTCCGGGCGATCGCCGCCGGGGTGGACGCCATCTGCGTGGGCGGCGACCACGCCGACGAGCAGACCGCGATCCGGCTGCGGGACGCGATCGTCGCCGCCGTCCGCTCCGGGGAGATCCCCGAGGAACGGCTGCGCGACGCCGTCGCCCGGGTCCGCCGGCTGGCCGCCTGGACCACCCGTACCCAGGTCGCCACCGGTGCCCGCGCGGTCGCCGACGCCGCGGCCGGCGCCGGGGTCGCGGTGCTCGGCTCGACCGTCGGGTTCGCCGCCGCGCGCCGGGCGGTCCGGGTCACCAGCGCCGCCGACGGCCCGGCCCTGCCGGTGACCGCCGTCCCGCACGTGGTCGAGTTCGCGCCGCCGCGCAACATCGCGATCGGCAGCGAGACCCCGTGGGGGGTCGGCGATCCGCTGGCCGAGCTGCTGCCCGGGACCACCGCGGTCCGGTTCGAGGCCGGGGACCTGGAGTCGCTGGCCGACCCGTCGGCGCCGGTGCTGGCCGGGGCCGGGGAGCGGCCGCTGGTCCTGGTGGTCCGGGACGTGCACCGCCACCCGTGGATCGAGCGGACGCTGGCCGGGGTGCTCGCCGCGCGCCCGGACGCGATCGTCGTCGAGATGGGCATCCCGGTGACCGTCACCGGCGGGGTGCACATCGCCACCCACGGGGCTACCCGGGCGCTGGGCCGGGCCGCCGCCGAGATCATCGCCGGCGTCGACGTCCCGGAGCCGGCGCCACAGCCCGTCGCCGCCTGACCTTTCCATCCCGGGGCCGTCCCGCTCCCGCCGCGTCCACGAGACCGCAGCGGGGGCGGGACGTCGGCGTCTCAGCGGGTGGCGACCAGGTCCTGGTAGTCGGGGTGCTCGCCGATCCACTTGGCGAAGAACGGGCAGGACGGGATGACCCGGTCGCCGCGCTCACGGATCTGGTCGAGGCTCTGCCGGGCCAGCTCACCGGCCAGTCCACGGCCGCGCATCGCCGGCGCGGTCTCGGTGTGCAGGATGTTCACCACGCCGTCGCGCAGACGGTAGGTGGCCAGCGCGCCCACCCCGCCGTCGACGACGAGTTCGAATCGGTGCTCGGCGGAGTTGTCGCGGACCAGGTATTCGCTCACTCTTGTCACCCTAGGCCTTGGTTTGCTCGTACCCCGTACCGTGAAAGGGTGTTGATCTTTATGCCGCGCCGCCGCATCGCCGCCGCCGTCGCCTCAGCCGTCCTCGGGCTGGGCCTGCTCACCGGATGCGGTGACGACGTCAGCTGTGGGCTCGACCAGTGCACCGTGACCATCAAGCGGGAGAGCAACTACAAGGTCGAGGTGCTCGGGGTGGAGGCCAAGTTCGTCTCCGCCGACGACAACACGGTGACCCTCGACGTCGCCGGCGAGCAGATCCAGGTGACCAAGGGCCAGCAGGCCGTCGACGTCGGCGGGCTCCAGGTCTCGCTGTCGAGCGTGACGCAGGACGCGGTCCAGATCGAGGTCTCCCGGTGACACCGTAAGTTTGACGATCGTCGCCGCTGGTCACATTGGGGGTATGACCGCAGCCTCGAACGTCAAGCACACCGCGTCACGGGCCGCCGAGAGCAAGCCCCTGGAGCTTCTCGCTCGGGGCGGCTTCATCGGATACGGCATCATCCACCTGCTCTTCGCCTGGATCGCGCTCCAGGTGGCCCTGGGTGGCTCCGGACAGGACAGTGACCAGTCCGGAGCCCTCCAGACCATCGCTCAGCAGCCGTTCGGCAAGGTGCTCCTGATCGTCATCACCGTCGGGCTGATCGCGATGGCGATCTGGCAGGCCTTCGAGGCCGCGATCGGCGAGAGCGGCCCGCAGGACCGCCGGGCGATGGCCGAGCGGGTCCTCTCCGGCGCGCGCACCGTCCTCTACGGCTACCTCGCCTGGAACGCCGTCAAGATCCTCCAGGGCTCCGGCTCCTCGATGGGCGACAGCAACTCGAGCAGCGCCTCCGGCCTGATGGACTCCGAGGGCGGCCGGGTGCTGGTCGGACTGATCGGCCTGGTGGTGCTCGGAGTCGGCGCCGGGATGGCGTACTACGGCTGGAAGAAGAAGTTCACCCGGCACCTGAACACCCACCAGATGCCGGCCGGCACCCGCCAGCCGATCATCCGCCTGGGCATGGCCGGCTACACCGCCAAGGGCGTGGCGTACGCGATCGCCGGCCTCCTCGTGGTGACCGCCGCCGTCAACTACGACCCGGAGAAGGCCCGTGGCCTGGACGCCGCGCTGAAGACGCTGGCCGGCTACTCCTGGGGTGTCTGGCTGCTGGTCCTGATCGCCGCCGGCATCGCGTCCTTCGGCGTCTACTGCCTGGCGCAGGCCAAGTACCGAAAGATCTGACACTGGTGGAACCGGCGGCGGCGGATGTGAGCTATCTCCGACATCCGCCGTCGCCGGTGTTTCCGTCCGCTCCCGCGGGCAAGGCTGGACGCCGGCCGTAGACCGCCCGTGGGAAGGAAACACAGTGTCAAGCGTTGTCACCGGTCCGCTCGCCATCGTCGGCGCGGCGCTCGCGGCGATCGTGTTCGTCGAGATCGTCCACTGGACCGTCAAACGGATCGCCCGCCGGTCCCCGCTCGCCGCCGACCTGGCCCGGACCATGCACAAGCCGTTCCTGGCGACGGTCACCCTGACCACCGTGCAGCAGGCGGTCCGGATCTGGGCCGGTGACTTCCCCGGCCGGTCCGGCGTGGTGCACATCCTGGTGCTGCTCTGCATCGCGGCCGCCGCCTGGCTGGTCGGCGCCACCCTGCTGGTGCTGGAGGACATGGCCCTGGCCAAGTGGCGCACCGACGTGCCGGACAATCTGAAGAGCCGGCGGATCAAGACCCAGGTGGTGATGCTGCGCCGGGTCACAGTGGCCGCCATCGTGGTGCTGACCATCGGCGTCATGCTGATGACGTTCCCCGACATCCGGGCGCTCGGCGCCAGCGTGCTCGCGTCGGCCGGCCTGATCAGCGTGGTTGCTGCGCTGGCCGCGCAGAGCACCCTGGGCAACGTGTTCGCCGGGATCCAGCTGGCCTTCAGCGACGCGATCCGGGTCGACGACGTGGTCGTGGTGGAGCTGGAGTGGGGCCGGATCGAGGAGATCACCCTGACCTACGTGGTGGTGCAGATCTGGGACGACCGCCGGCTGATCCTGCCCACGTCCTACTTCACCACCAAACCGTTCCAGAACTGGACGCGTACGTCGTCGGCGGTGCTCGGGACGGCCGAGGTCGACGTGGACTGGGCGACCCCGGTCGAGCCGGTGCGGGCCGAGCTCCAGCGGGTCTGTGCGGAGTCGGACCTGTGGAACGGCAAGGTCTGCGTGCTCCAGGTGACCGGGGCGACCGACGGGGTGATCCGGCTGCGGGCCCTGGTCAGCGCGAACGACGCGGCCGCACTGTGGGACCTGCGGTGCCTGGTCCGGGAGCGGCTGGTCGGCTGGATCTGGCAGCACCAGCGGGCCGCCGTGCCACGGATGCGCGCCGAGCTGGAGAAGGCCGCGCCCGCGCCGGCGCAGCGGGCCGAGCCGCACGGTGACGGCGCCGGCTCGGAGGCCGCCCGGGTGTTCAGCGGCGGGATCGACGGCGACGCGCGTGGGGTGGTGTTCGGCGGGCCCGTCCCGGTTGCGCCGGAGAGCAAGGATTGAGGGACCTCTGATCAGGGCATACCCCGATCACACGGAAAGGGGGACATGATGGCCGATGTCGTGAACGGCGTTCCCGTCCGGCCGACTGCCGAGAAGTCGACCGCGGAGCTGGTGCAGCAGGCCGGCGAGCAGCTCAGCCGCCTGGTCCGGGACGAGATCACGCTGGCCAAGGCCGAGCTTGCGGAGAAAGGCAAGCGGGCCGGGATCGGCGCCGGGCTGTTCGGCGGCGCCGGCGCGCTGGCGCTGTACGGCCTGGGGGCGGCGATCGCGACCGTGGTCATCGCCCTGGACCTGGTGCTGCCGCTCTGGGCGGCCGCTCTGATCGTCACGGTCGTGCTCTTCGCCGTCGCGGGCGTGCTCGCGCTGCTCGGCAAGAGCCAGCTGAGCCGGGCGGTCCCGCCGGAGCCGGTGGCCGCGATCGAGAGCGTCAAAGCCGATGTCGATGAAGTCAAGCACGCGGTCAAGGAGCGCCGGGGATGAGTGACAAGAACGGATCCGCCAAGCCGGACCTGGTGGCGCTGCGGGAGGACATCAGGCAGACCCGCGCTGATCTCGGTGAGACGGTGCAGGCGCTGGCCGCGCGGGCGGACGTCAAGGCCCGCGCCCGCGAGCAGGTGCAGGAGACGAAGCAGCGGGTGCTGACCCGGGCCGCCGAGATGACCGGCCGGATCCGCGAGACACCGCCGCGGGAGCTGGCCCATCAGGCCGGGTCGCAGGTCCGCGCCAACCCGATGCCGGCCGTGTTGCTGGTCGCCGGGATCGCGGCGCTGGCCGGGATCATCCTGATCGTCCGAGGGAGGCGCTGATGGCGGGCAAACTGTCGAAGGTCGCACTGAAGCCGGTCAACGTGGCACTCGGTTTCGCGGCCGGCGCGGCCGCCGGTTTCCTCTTCAAAGAAGTGTGGAAGCTGGTCGCCGGAGAGGACGACGCACCGGATGCCGGCGACCCGGATCGGGGCTGGGGCGAGATTCTCACCGCGGCCGCGTTGCAGGGCGCGATCTTCGCTGTCGTGAAGGCCGCGGTCCATCGTGGCGGCGTGATCACCACTCACAAACTGACCGGCACCTGGCCCGACTAGATCATCTTCTGTATAGACAAGTGTCTTGGCGGCCCCTCGCTTCGTTGCGGACTCGTTCCGCAGAAGTGGGGGGCCTTTTCCATATCGGTCACCCATTATTGGATTCCTTCGAGGGGCAGCTTTACGGCCCGATTTTCGGGTACAGTGTGGCCAGTTTTTGCGTACGTGGTTCGCTAGCTTCCGCTGGACCCGCGGGACGCCGGCCCCATCCCGGGCGGGTCGGCAGCTGTCACAAGGGCCTGGTGGATGGGACGTCCTCTGAAAGGGCCGCCTCGCGGTACCGCTGCTCGAAAACGGTCATCGGCCCCGCGCTGCCGCGGTTGGGCGGGCCGGCATTTTCAGAAGGAGAGTTCAGCATGGCGCAAGGAACCGTGAAGTGGTTCAACGCAGACAAGGGCTTCGGCTTCATCACCGTCGACGGCGGGGGTGCTGACGTGTTCGTCCACTTCTCGGCCATCCAGACGAGCGGTTACCGCACTCTGGAGGAGAACCAGCGGGTGGAGTTCGAGATCGCCCAGGGCCAGAAGGGCCCGCAGGCGGAGCAGGTTCGCCCGCTCTGAGACCTTATCTAAGCCGGTCGTGAGACCGGTTCGCCGACCGCCTGGCGGAGGTCGGCCCGACCGTGGCCCCGCACCCTCATCGAGGTTGCGGGGCCTCTTTCGTGCGGGGACCGGCTCAGCCCTGCCCGCGGGAGCGCCGCCGCATCCCCACGATGATCAATAGCAGACCGACGACGATCAGCGCTCCGCCGACCGCCGCCCACACCTTCTGCCCGCTCATCAGGCTGTCGCCCAGGTAGTCCAGACCCTGAAGCGTCCACACCCCACCGAGAACGACGGCGAGCAGACCCAGGGACATGGTGAGCCAGCCTCTCAACCGCGGCGGCTCGGTTTCATTGTTCACCATTTGTCGTGCACCTGCGGGCGAATCAACTCATCGTAGACCGCAGTGATCATTTCTCGGGTTTCCGGCGAGAGTGGCGCAAGATCGGCTGCGGCTGCGTTCGCACGCGCTTGTTCCGGGTTACGGGCGCCCGGGATCACCGCGGTGACACCCGGCTGATCGATGATCCAGCGGAGTGCGAATTGCGCCATCGTCGCGCCGGCCGGCACGAGCGGGCGCAGCCGGCCCACCGCCTCGAGGCCCACCCGGAAGTCCACTCCGGAGAACGTCTCGCCGACGTCGAACGCCTCGCCGTGCCGGTTGTAGTTGCGGTGGTCGTCGGCGCCGAACGTGGTGCTCTCGTCGTAGCGCCCGGAGAGCAGGCCGCTGGCGAGCGGGACCCGGGCGATGATGCCCACCCCGGCCTCGGCGGCGGCCGGCAGCACCCGCTCGAGGGGCTTGAGGCGGAACGCGTTGAGGATGATCTGGACGCTGGCCACCCCCGGGCGGGCGATGGCGGCCAGCGCCTCCTCGGCCGTCTCGACGCTCACCCCGTACGCCGCGATGCGCTTCTCCTCGACCAGGGTGTCGAGAGCGTCGTAGACCTCGTCCGAGCTGAACACCGGGGTGGGCGGGCAGTGCAGCTGAACCAGGTCGAGCGTGTCCACCCCGAGGTTGGCCCGGGAGCGGTCGGTCCAGGCCCGGAAGTTGTCCAGGTGGTAGTTGGCGGGCTCCTGGGGGAGCCGGCGGCCCATCTTGGTGAAGACGGTCAGGCCCGGGTGGCCGGAGAGGAAGGAGCCGATGATCTGCTCACTGCGGCCGTCACCGTACACATCGGCGGTGTCGATGAAGGTGACCCCGGAGTCGACGGCGGCCTGCAGGGTGGCGTGCGCGTCGGCCTCGCTGACCTGACCCCAGTCGGCCCCGAGCTGCCAGGCGCCGAGCCCCACGACGCCGACGGTCCGGCCCAGCCTACGGAAGCTTCGTTTTTCCACGTCGTGACCCTACCGCCCGGCTGATAGCGTTAAACAAGACGTACGTACGGTTTAGGAGGTTGTCATGTGGGATCCCGCTGTCTACCGCCGCTTCGGCGCCGAACGCTCCCGCCCGTTCCTCGACCTCGTCGCGCGGATCGGCGCGGAGCGGCCGCGGGCCGTCACCGACCTCGGCTGCGGCCCCGGCGAGCTGACCCGGACCCTCGCCGACCGCTGGCCCGGCGCCCGGATCACCGGGATCGACTCGTCCGCCGAGATGATCGAAAAGGCCGCCGCCGACCCCGGCCCGGTGGAGTTCCGCCTCGGTGACATCGCCGGCTGGCGCCCGGAGCCGGACGTCGACGTCGTGGTCACCAACGCCGCCCTGCAATGGGTGCCCGGCCACCAGGAGATGCTCGCCCGCTGGGCCCGCGAGCTGCCGGCCGGGGCCTGGATCGCGATGCAGGTGCCGGGCAACTTCGACAGCCCCGGGCACCGCGCCGCCCGCGAGCTGTCCCCGGTCGAGCTGCGAGCCGACCCGGTCTCCGACGCCGCCGGCTACGCCGGGATCCTCACCGCGGCCGGCGCGACCGTGGACGCCTGGGAAACCACCTACCTGCACCTGCTGCCCGCTGACGGGCCGGATCACCCGGTGCTGCGCTGGATGGAGGGGACCGCCCTGCGTCCGGTCCGCGCGGCCCTCGACGACGCCGCCTGGGCGGTCTTCCGGGCCGCGCTGGCCGAGCGGATCGTCGCGGACCATCCGGTGCGGCACGGTCTCGTGGCGTTCCCGTTCCGCCGTATCTTCGTGGTGGCAACTATCTGAGGGGAACTCTCTTGACCGACCTGACGTCGTTCATCGCCGGCCTGCCCAAGGCCGAGCTGCACGTCCACCACGTCGGCTCGGCGTCACCGCGCATCGTCGCCGAGCTGGCCGCCCGGCACGAGGGCAGTTCGCCGGTGCCGGCCGACCCGGCGCTGCTCGCCGACTACTTCGAGTTCCGGGACTTCGCGCACTTCATCGAGATCTACCTGAGCGTCGTCGACCTGATCCGCGACGACGAGGACGTCCGGCTGCTCACCTACGAGATCGGGCGCGAGCTGGGCCGGCAGAACGTGCGGTATGCGGAGCTGACCGTCACGCCCTACTCCAGCGTGCGGCGGGGCATCGCGGCCAAGGCGTTCTGCGAGGCGATCGAGGACGCCCGCGCCGGAGCCGCCCGCGACTTCGGGGTGGATCTGCGCTGGTGCTTCGACATCCCGGGCGAGGCCGGCCTGCCGGCCGCCGAGGAGACGCTGCGGGTCGCCCTCGACGAGCGGCCCGAAGGTCTGATCAGTTTCGGACTCGGCGGGCCGGAGATCGGCGTTCCGCGGCCACAGTTCAAGCCCTGGTTCGACCAGGCGCGGGCCGCCGGCCTGCACAGCGTCCCGCACGCCGGCGAGACCACCGGGCCGGAGACGATCTGGGACGCGCTGCGTGAGCTCGGCGCCGAGCGGATCGGGCACGGCATCGCCGCCGCCCAGGACGAGCGGCTGATGGCCCACCTCGCCGAACACGGCATCCCGCTCGAGGTGTGCCCGACGTCCAATCTGCGCACCCGGGCCGTCGCCGACATCGAGGAGCACCCGATCACCACGCTGGTGGCGGCCGGGGTCCCGATCAGCGTCAACTCCGACGACCCGCCGATGTTCGGCACCACCCTGGAGCAGGAGTACGCGACCGCGGCCCGCCTGCTGAAGCTGGACCCGAACGGCGTCGCGGACCTGGCCCGCGACGCCGTTCGGCACAGCTTCCACTCCGCCGAGGGCAAGGCGGCGCTGATCGCCGAGATCGACGCCTACACCACCGCTCAGGGGTAGAGCGGGTCCTGCCAGCAGGCGACCATCGTCAGGGTGCCGATCGTGAGGATCGTCAGCCAGCGCAGCAGCCGTCGCCGGGTGAACCGGGCCGGATTGTCGTCCGGCTCGGTCTCCGGCCTGCTCAGCACATCGGGCATCGCTTCTTCTCCCGTCAGTCCGGCACAGCAGTCCAGCTCTGGTGCCGCTGCTCGGCGTCCTCCTGTAGCACCAGCACGCGTTGCGTGCCGAAGCGCTGTGCGCCCACCCCGATCACCAGATCACCGGAGGCGGCGCGGATCGTGAAGCCGTACGCCGACGCCCGCAGGGTCCACCGGGCCGCGGTACCGGCCTGGCAGTCACCCTGCACCAGAGGCGCTCCGGCGACCACCGAGCCGCCGAGCGGGATGGCGCACCTGTTGCTGGCCTTCGAGACCAGCGAGTAGCTGTTGTTCCCGGCCGGCACCAGCTGCCACTGCTGCTGGGTGCCGCCCTCGTCGCTGCCGAGCGTCACCGGGGTGCCGTCGGTGGACCGGGCCGCGTACAGGTCGGCCGCGCCGCCGGTCAGCGAGTTGGTCAGCACGAACCACGAGTTCTGCACCGGGCTGGCCGCCGGCGCCGTCGACGCGGTGCCCTTGGCCAGGTAGCCGAGCTTGCGGTTGCGGATCTCGACCAGGTATCTCGCGTCCGGCCGGAGACCGATCAGGCGGGCCCGGGTGGCGCGGGTGGTGGCCACCGGCTCGCCGTCGACGAGCACCTCGTAGTCGGCGTCGTTCGAGCCGGCGCTCCAGATCAGCCGGACCGAGCCGCTCGTCGCCTCCCGGATCTCCAGCACCGCCTGCACGCCGTCGTTGGTGACACCGGGCGGTGCACCGGCGCCGTCGCTGTCGCCGGTGCCGGCCGGGGGTGTGGCGGTCGGGCGGTGCTGGGCGACCGGGGTCACCGGGATCTGCGCCACCGGCGTCGAGGCGGCCGGGTCCGGGAGAACCGGCACGGTCGCCGACACGCTCGGGCTCGGTGCGCCGGCGCTGGCGCCGGGGGCCGGGGCGCTGACCGACGGGCCGGGGACCGACGGGCTCGCCGACGGCTGCGCGTCCGGCGCGTCCTGGTCGGGCACCGCGGCGCCGGGCACGTCCGGGATGTCGTCGCCACCGTCGCTGCGCAGCAGGAACTCGCTGAGCGCCACGTTCCAGTGGTCGGACAGGTAGCTGCCCGGCTCCGGGTTGGTGCTGAAGTAGTCGTCGTGACCGCAGTCGAGGCGGTTGTCGTTCTTCTTCGGGCACACGTTCTTCACCGGCTTGCCGGTCCGGTCCTTGCCGCACAGCAGGTCGTACTCGTCGAGGCAGCTGCCCGCGCCGGTCGCGTTCGGCGAGTCGGTCAGCACCGCGCCGAGGGCGTGGGTCAGCTGGTGGGCGGCCATCGTGGCGCTCCAGCAGCCGGAGTCGACCCGGGAGTACGACGGGCCGCCGTTGTTGCGGTTGCCACGGCCGGGACGGGTGTCGTTGACGTACGTGGAGATGCCGCAGTAGAGGTTCGTGTCGGCGAACATCAGGTACTTGCGGTCGGCCCGGTTGTAGCCGAGGCCGCGCAGCGCGTCGATGGTCGAGGCGAACGAGCGCAGCGAGCCGTCCGGCAGCTGCACCTCGGCCACGTCGGGGCGGCACTCGGGCGTCGTCACGTACCGGATGTGGCGCGAGCCCCCGGTCTCGCCGGCGCTCGCGTCGTAGATCGCGTCGACACCTGCCGCCCAGGTACGGAACGAGTTGAGGAACTTGCCGTACCGGCTGGCCGACGCCGACTCGTGCAGGTAGAGCAGCTGCACCCGCTTGCCGGTGCGGCCGTCGCCGGCGCAGGCCACGTCGTCCGGGCCGAGGATGAAGTCGGCCTGACCGGGCGCGGCGTCCGGGATCAGGGCCGGGGCGTCCGCGGTGATCGCGCTGCCGCCCTCGTCGCGGGCGATCTCGGCGTCGCCGGGCACCCCGCCGGTCTCCCGCCGGACCACCGTCACCTCGTCACTGCCCGCGGTCACCGGGGCGACGCCGCGGCGGACCGAGAGGCCGTCCGGCGCCGGGTCGGGGCCGTGCGTGCAGGTCTCCTCGAACACCAGGTAGGCCCCGGCGCAGACCGAACCGGACGCCGCCAGTTTCAGGCCGCTGTAGACGAGCCCCTGCTCAGGAGCATCAGCCGGGAGAGCGGTCAGCGAGTAGTCGTCCTCCGCCGGACCGTAGTTGATCACGCTGGGGCCGACCACGCCGCCGACGCCGAGCAGTGCCAGGCCGAGGGCTACCGGAAGCAGCCGGAAAGTAGCGGAGCGTGGCGGTGGAGTCTTCGGGGTACCCGCCGCGCGGCGCCGTCCAGGCGGCGACCCGCGGAACGTCGGCCGGCGATGCGCGGACACGGCGTCTCCTTGTCGAGCGGGTTGGCGGTGGGAGGGGTCCATGGGGTGACCGCCTCCCACCGCGCGCTGGCTTCGTGGATCGCGGCGATGGGGACGCGCTGCGGGTTGCGATCCGGGAAGCCGGATGGGATCGGACGGAACATTGCCAGTCCGGGTGGCGAAGGGGAACCTTCTTAAAGCAGATATAAGCAAGCGCTGTGTCTTCCGGGGGACACGGTCCTCGATGGGGTCGCGGCGATGGAAGCCCTTGCTCATTCCCGTCCTCGTTGCCAGCGTCGTCGTCCCGGGTCACGGTCGCGTGCCGGCCGGCCCCGCCCGACCAGCCCGAACCGGCTCGGTTGTTTCGGAGTGGCGTCCGCGTCGGCCAGCATCATCACCACGCTCGCCCCACCCATCACGGCCCGGTCCAGACTGCACGAGCCGCCGGTAGCCTGAGCCACCCGGCGCGCGATGTCCAGTCCCAGTCCGGTGGAACCCTGCTGGCTCTGGCCGCGGCGCAGCGCTTTCTCCGGGTCGGGGATGCCCGGCCCGGCGTCGTCGATGCGCAGCGCCACCCAGCCGTCCCGGCGGGAGAGCGCCACCTCGAAGGCGGTGCCCTGCGGGGTGTACCGGAACACGTTGCCCAGCACCGCGTCCAGCGCGGCGGCCAGCTCGGCGCGGGCCACCGGCACCGGGATGCGCAGGTGCGCGCCGACCACCCGGTACTGCCGGTCCTGGTCGGCGGCGAGCGCCGACCAGAACATCATCCGCTCCCGGACCACCTCGCTGGCGTCGCAGAGCCCGTCCTCCGGCTCGGCGGCGACCCGGTCGGCGACCGCCTGGCGGGTGGTGGTGATCAGATGGTTGACCTCGTCCTCCAGGGTGGCGATCGCGGTCCGGATCCGCCGGATGCCGCGACGGCGGTCCACCTCGTCGGCGGTGAGGTCGATGATCTGGGTGTCGTCCGGGTCGAGCGCCTCGGCGTCCAGCCGCAGCGCGGTCAGCGGGGTCCGCAGCCGGTGCGACAGGTCGGCGACCAGCTCACGCTCGTCGGTCCGGGAGGTCACCAGGCGGTCCGCCATCCGGTTGAAGGCGTAGCCGGCCTCGGTCAGCTCCCGTGGCCCGGACGGGGAGACCCGTGCCTCCAGGTCGCCGTCGCCCACCGCGAGGGCCGCGTCGACCAGGTGCCGGGCCGAGTTGACCGCGCCCCGGGCCAGCCGGTCCACCACCACGACGGCCCCGCCGACCAGCACCACGGCCAGGCCGAGCAGCAGCCACCAGTCCCGGGCGGTGTTGTGGTCGAGCTCCGCGTCCGGCACGAACGCCTCGACCACCAGGGTCTTGCCGCCGGCGGTGACCGGCTGGAGGCGGACCATGCCGCCGTCGACGGCCTCGATCGTCGGCTCGGTCGCGACCGCGGCCCGGTCGATCAGCCCCGGGTCGGCGCGTCCGCCGGCGGCGGCGGACAGCCCCGGCGTGTGCACGACCGGGGCGCCACCGGCGGCGGCGATCGCGGCAGCGACACCTTTCTCAGCTGCGCCGGCCGCGATCGCGCCGGCCACCGTCGAGGTGCGCTGCGCGGCCTCGGCCAGGGCGGCCTCGCGGTGGTCGTTGCGCAGCTCCCAGCCGAGCGGGACCAGGAAGGCCAGCGCGGCGACGGCGGTCGTGGCGGCGGTGGTGTACGCCAGCCGCAACCTCAGTCCGGCGCCACCAACCGGAATCCGACCCCCCGCACGGTGCGCAGGTAGCGGGGCTTCGCCGCGGACTCGCCCAGTTTCCGGCGAAGCCAGTACAAATGCACGTCGATGGTCTGGTCCTCGCCGACCGATGGCTGTCGCCATACCTCCTCCAACAGCTCACGACGGGAAACCACTCGGCCCGGACGGGCGGCGAGGTAGGCCAGCAGGTCGAACTCCTTGCGGGTCAGCGCCAGCGGCTGATCGCCGAGGGTGGCGCTGCGCTCGCCGACGTCGACCCGGAGCTCGCCCACCTCGTGGACGGCCGGCTGCGCGGCGCGGCTGGCCCGGCCGACGCGGCGCAGCACGGTGGCTATTCGCGCGTCCAGATGGGCGCCGGTGAACGGCTTCACCATGTAGTCGTCGGCGCCGGCCCGCAGCAGCCGGACGACGGTCTGCTCGTCGTCGCGCGCGGTGGCGATGATGATCGGCACGTCGGTGATGCCACGGAGCATCCGCAGCGCGTCCGACCCGTCCAGGTCGGGCAGCCCGAGGTCGAGAACGACCAGGTCAGGCGTCTCCGCGGCGACCCGCCGGAGCGCCTCCAGAGCGGTGCCGACGGCGTGCACGGCGTGCCCGCGGTCGGCTAGCGAACGGAGCATGGCGCCACGCACGACATGGTCGTCTTCGACGAGCAACACCGTGGCCATGCGAAGACCGTAGCGTCCCGGACGGGGAGAACCTAAAGGGTGATCGAACGAGAGTCTTTGATGACGCTCAGTGATGGAATACGATCCGAAGTACCGATGTCATTCACACTTTTCCCCGGTACCCGCCTCGCTCTCGCCCTGGACAGCCTCGCCGGTCTCAGCGTCGGCGACGCCCTCGGAGCGCAGTATTTCGTGCCCGGCAACAAGCCCGCCGACCTCCTCGACGCCCGGGTGCCGGCCGCGCCCTGGGAGTGGACCGACGACACCGAGCAGGCCTGCTGCCTGGTCACCACGCTGGCCGAGGGCGACTTCGACCGGGACGCGTTCGCCGAGCTGCTGGCCGCCAGGTTCGAGCCCTACCGCGGTTACGGTCCGGGCGCGGTGGTCATGCTCCGCGAGATCCGCGAGGGCCTGCCCTGGCCGATCGCCGCCGCCGCGGCCTTCAACGGCCAGGGCTCCTGCGGAAACGGCGCGGCGATGCGGGCCGCGCCGCTGGGCGCCTGGCATGCGGATTCGCTGTCCCATGCGGCGACTCAGGGGGTACGCGCAGCCGAGGTCACCCACGCGCATCCGGAGGGCATAGCCGGTGGGGTGGCGGTGTCGGTGGCCGCCGCGTTCGCCGCCGCCGCTCGCCTCAACGGCCACCGTCCCGACCCCGGCCAGTTGTTGCGCGCCGCCGCCGCACACACCGCGCCGAGCGTGGTCCGGGACGGGCTCACCACGTCGGTGCGGGGCGGGGTGGCCGAGGCGGCCGAGCGGCTGGGCAACGGCGGCCAGGCGACCGCGCAGGACACCGTGCCGTTCGCGCTCTGGGTCGCCGACCGCTACCTGGACGACTTCCCGGCGGCGGTGGCGGCGTGCGTGGTCGCGGGCGGTGACGTCGACACGACGGCGGCGATCGCCGGGGGAGTGGTCGCGGCCTACACCGGGATCGACGGCATCCCGGGTGACTGGATCGCCCGCCGGGAGCCGCTTCCGGCGTGGCTGGCCGCCGCGAGCGGGGAGCAATCCGCAGGCGGATAGCATCAGGGCGACTCATCGCCGTCTGAATGGAGATCACCGTGTCTGCACCCCGTACACCCGTCGTGGCCGACCCACTAGTCGTCCCGGCCGGGACTACGGCGGCCGACGCGGTGGCCGCCGCCGGGCTTCCCGCCCACGGGCCGAAGGCGGTCGTGGTGGTCCGTGAGGCCGACGGCCGGCTGCGCGACCTGGCCTGGGCGCCGGCCGCCGACACCGAGGTGACCCCGGTCGCGATCGACACCCCGGACGGGCTCGACGTCCTGCGCCACTCCACCGCGCACGTGCTGGCCCAGGCCGTGCAGGACGTGTTCCCGGAGGCGAAGCTGGGCATCGGCCCGCCGATCCGGGACGGGTTCTACTACGACTTCGACGTGGAGAAGCCGTTCCAGCCGGACGACCTGGCGAAGCTCGAGAAGCGGATGCAGGAGATCGTCAAGGCCGGGCAGACCTTCCACCGCCGGGAGTACGGCACGCTCGACGAGGCTAAGGCCGAGCTGAAGGCCGAGCCGTTCAAGCTCGAGCTGGTCGACATCAAGGGCGACGTGGACGCCGAGGCGGCCGCGGTCGGCGCCGGCGAGCTGACCCACTACGACAACGTCGACAAGGACGGCAACCGCGTCTGGGGCGACCTGTGCCGTGGCCCGCACCTGCCGTCGACCCGGCTCATCCCGGCGTTCAAGCTGATGCGCTCGGCCGCCGCCTACTGGCGTGGCTCGGAGAAGAACCCGCAGCTCCAGCGGATCTACGGGACGGCGTGGCCGTCGCGGGACGAGCTCAAGGCGTACCTCACCCGTCTTGCCGAGGCCGAGCGCCGGGATCACCGTAAGCTGGGCACCGAGCTGGACCTCTTCTCCTTCCCCGATGAAATCGGGTCGGGTCTGGTGGTGTTCCACCCGAAGGGTGGCGTGATCAAGCGCGAGATGGAGGACTACGTCCGCGCCCGCCACATCGAGGAGGGCTTCCAGTACGTCGGCAGCCCGCACATCACCAAGGAGGGCCTGTTCCACACCTCGGGCCACCTGCCGTACTACAAGGACACGATGTTCCCCCCGATGGAGCTGGAGGGGGCGAACTACTACCTCAAGGCGATGAACTGCCCGATGCACAACCTGATCTTCAGGTCGCGCGGGCGGTCCTACCGTGAGCTGCCGATGCGCCTGTTCGAGTTCGGCACGGTGTACCGCTACGAGAAGTCCGGCGTGGTGCACGGCCTGACCCGGGTGCGTGGCCTGACCCAGGACGACTCGCACTCGTACGTGACCGCCGAGCAGGCCCCGGGCGAGATCAAGCACCTGCTGAACTTCGTGCGTTCGCTGCTCGACGACTTCGGCCTGGACGACTACTACCTGGAGCTGTCGACCCGCGACCCGGACAGCTCGAAGTTCATCGGCACCGACGAGCAGTGGGAGAAGGCCACCAAGGTCCTGGCCGACGTCGCGACCGAGTCCGGCCTGGAGCTGGTGATGGACCCGGGTGGCGCGGCCTTCTACGGCCCGAAGATCAGCGTGCAGGCCAAGGACGCGATCGGCCGGACCTGGCAGATGTCGACCATCCAGTACGACTTCAACCAGCCTGCCGGGTTCGGCCTGGAGTACCAGGCGGCGGACGGCACCCGGCAGGAGCCGGTGATGATCCACTCGGCGAAGTTCGGCTCGATCGAGCGGTTCTTCGGCGTGCTGGTCGAGCACTACGCCGGCGCGTTCCCGGCCTGGCTGGCGCCGGTGCAGGTGGTCGGCATCCCGATCCGCGATGACCACGCCGACTATCTGGCCGAGTTTGTCGGCAAGCTGAAGAAGGCCGGCATCCGTGCCGAGGTGGACTACTCCACCGACCGGATGCAGAAGAAGATCCGCACCGCGCAGCAGCAGAAGATCCCGTTCATGGCGATCGCCGGTGACGACGACGTCAGCGGCGGCACCGTGTCGTTCCGATACCGGGACGGCTCGCAGCGCAACGGTGTCTCGATCGACGAGGCGGTCGCGCACGTGGTCGAGGTGGTCCGCTCCCGTACCAACGTCGGGCCCTCCGCCGCCTGATCTTCGCCGTGGCCGGTTTCCCGCCGTGGGGAACCGGCCGCGTGCGCATAGGATGCGATCGTGAGCGAACGGGCAGGCGATCCGGACGGGCTGGAGCGGCTCTGGACGCCGTACCGGTTGGCCTACGTCCAGGGCGAGGACCGGCCCGAGGGTGGTTACGAGAAACCGGCCGGCTGCCCGTTCTGTCTGGCTCCCGCGCTGCCTGAGGCGCAGTCGCTGGTGGTGGCCCGGGGTGAGCTGGTGTTCGCGCTGCTCAATCTGTATCCGTACAACCCCGGTCATCTGATGGTCTGTCCCTACCGGCACGTGGCCGACTACACCGACCTGACCGAGGAGGAGACCGTCGAGGTGGCGGCCTTCACCCGGACCGCGATGCGGGTGATGCGGACGGTGAGCAGCCCGCACGGTTTCAACCTGGGTATGAACCAGGGCGCCATCGCCGGTGCCGGCATCGCCGCCCACCTGCACCAGCACATCGTGCCGAGGTGGGGTGGCGACGCCAACTTCATGCCGGTGATCGGCTTGACCAAGGTGCTCCCGCAGTTACTCGCCGACACCCGTGAGCTGCTGACCAAAGCCTGGCCCGCCTAGCGCGCGGATCCCGGCGACCACCTCCTCGGCCGACGGGGCGCTCGACGGATCGGTGAGCCACTGGGTGAGCACCCCGGACATCAGCGCCATCTGCACCGCGCCGAGCGAGCGCACGGTCTCCATCGGGATCTGATCCTCCGGGATGCCGGTGAGCAGCGCCGCCATGCCGGACCGGCCGGCGTGCATGCCGCCCGCCATCTGCTCGCGCAGCGCCGGGTTGTGCTCGGCCTGCAGCATCGCCTCGATGCTGGCCAGCCAGAGTTGCCGGTCGGCCTGGATCGACCGGATCACCCGCCGCCAGAAGCGCAGCATCGGGTCGGCGGTGTCGTCCTCGTCCGGCTCGGGCGCGCCGAGCGCCTGGCCGAGCGCTTCACCCCACTCCTCGATGGCGCTGAGCATCGCGGCGGTCATCAGGGCCTCGGTGGAGCCGTAGTGGTAGCCGATCGAGCCCAGGTTGGTGCCGGACAGCGCCACGATGTCGCGCGCCGTGGTCCGCGCATACCCCTTCTCGAGCAGTGCCTTCTTGGCGCCTCGCAGCAGCTCCTCGCGGTGACCCATGCCGGAGATCCTAACTTCTATACAAACGTATAAGACGTTTGTATAGTAAGTGCATGACGAACTCACGGGTCTTGATCTCAGGCGCCGGCATCGGCGGTCCGGCTCTCGCCTTCTGGCTGGCCGGGCGGGGCTTCCAGGTCACCGTCGTGGAGCGGGCCGGCGGGCTGCGGGAGGCCGGCTACAAGGTGGACGTGCGCGGCTCGGCCACCGAGGTGCTGCGCAAGATGGGCCTGCTCGCCGCCTGCCAGGCCGCCGACACCGGGATGCGGCGGATCACCTACGTCAAGAGCAACGGCGGCCCGATCGCCGCCCTCCCGGCCGACCTGCTGATGGGACGGCGCGGCGACGACCTGGAGATCATGCGGTGGGACCTGAGCCGGATCCTGCACGACGCCACCGCCGACCGGGTGGAGTACGTGTTCGGCGACGCCGTCGACACCCTCCAGGACGGCCCGGACGGGGTCGACGTCACCTTCGAGAAGGGCGCGCCCCGGCGCTTCGACTACGTGGTCGGCGCCGACGGGCTGCACTCGGCGACCAGACGCCGGGTGATGGGCGAGACTCCGCTGAACCACCTGGGCGCGTACATCTCCATCTACACCGTGCCCAACCTGCTCGGCCTGGAGCGCGAGGAGGTCATGTACTTCCGTCCCGGGCGGCTCGTCTTCGCGTACGCCATGGAGCCGGACCAGCCGGCCCGCGTCGGCCTCACCTTCGCCGCACCACGACTGGACGTCGACCGGCGTGACGTCGCCGGGCAGAAGGCGCTGGTCCGCGAGGCGTTCGCCGGACAGGGCTGGCGGGTGCCGGACTTCCTGGACGCGATGGACGACGCGCCCGACTTCTACTTCGACTCGATGAGCCAGGTCGAGCTGCCGTCCTGGTCGTCCGGGCGGGTCGCGCTGCTCGGCGACGCCGCCCACTGCCCGGCGCCCGCCTCAGGGCAGGGCACCAGCCTGGCACTGGTCGGGGCGTACCTGCTCGGCCGCCACCTGGGCACCCCCGGCGGGTTCGCCGCGTACGAGCGCGAGATGCGGCCGTACGCGGAGAAGAACCTCGCCTTCGGCCGCAAGATGGCCAAGGACATGGTGCCGGGTGGCCGCCTCAGCATCGCCTTCCGCAACTACGGCATGCGGACCCTGAAGTACCACCCGCGCAAGGAGCAGATGATCGACAGGATCCTCGCGCCGATGCACGAGGCGGCCAACGCCATCACGATCTAACGGGCCGTGACGTGCTCCTTGCGGACCGCCTCGGCCAGGTGCGGGGGCATCGGCTCGTGCCGGACGTACCGGCGGGTGAACGTGCCGGTGCCCGAGGTGAGGGCGCGCAGCTCCACCACGTACCGGACCAGCTCGGTCGCCGGCACCTCGGCCCGGACCGTGCTCGCCTCGCCGACCCCGCCTGACTCGCTGCCCATCGGGCGGCCGCGCCGGCCGGAGAGATCGCTCATCACCGCGCCGACGAAGACGTCGGGCACCCGGACCTCGATCTCGTCCACCGGCTCCAGCAGGGTGATCGCGCCCTGCTCGGCGGCCGCCCGCAGGGCCAGCGCGCCGGCCGTCTGGAAGGCCGCGTCCGACGAGTCGACGCTGTGCGCCTTGCCGTCGTAGAGCGTCACCTTCAGGTCCACCACCGGATAACCGGCCGCGATGCCCTTCTCCAGCTGGGCCCGGACACCCTTCTCCACCGACGGGATGTAGTTGTGCGGCACCGCGCCACCGACCACCTTGTCCACGAACACGAAACCCTCGCCGCGCGGCAGCGGCTCGATCTCGATGTCGCAGACCGCGTACTGGCCGTGGCCGCCGGACTGCTTCACGTGCCGGCCGTGGCCCTTGGCCGTCGCGCCGAACGTCTCCCGCAACGCCACCTTCACCGGCTCGGTGTCCAGCTCCACACCACCGGACCGGAGCCGGTCCAGCACCACGTCGGCGTGCGACTCGCCCATCGTCCAGAGCACCAGCTGATGGGTCTCCGGGTTGCGCTCCAGCCGCAGCGTCGGGTCACCGGCGACCAGCCGGCCCAGGTTCTTGGCGAGCGCGTCCTCGTCCGAGCGGGTCTTGGCCACCACGGCGATCGGCAGCAGCGGCTCCGGCATCGACCACGGCGCCATCAGCAGCGGATTGTCCTTGCCGGACAGGGTGTCGCCGGTCTCCGCGCTGCCCGACTTGGTGATCGCGCAGATGTCGCCGGCGATCGCCTGCGGAACCTCGCGCAGCTGCGCGCCGAGCGGCGAGTAGATGTGTGCGACCCGCTCGTCGGCGTCGTGGTCCGGGTGACCGCGCTCGGCCATGCCGTGCCCGGAGACGTGCAGCGTCTGGTCCGGCCGCAGGGTGCCGGAGAAGACCCGGACCAGCGACACCCGGCCGACGTGCCGGTCGATCGTGGTGCGCACCACCTCGGCCACCACCGGGCCGGCCGGGTCGCAGACGATCGGGGAACGCGGCGAGCCGTCCACCCCGGTGACCACCGGCAGATCGTGCTCCAGCGGTGACGGGAAACCGCTGACCAGCAGATCCAGCAGGGCGTCGAGGCCGACCGTGGTGTGCGCGCAGACCGGGATCACGGGGTAGAAGTTGCCCCGCGCGACGGCCTTCTCCAGGTCCGGGATGAGCGCGTCGGTGCTGATCAGCTCGCCACCGACGTACCGGTCCATGAGGGTCTCGTCCTCGCTCTCCGCGATGATGCCCTCGATCAGCGTGTTCCGGTCGTCGGCGATCGGGTTCAGGTGCTCCCGCTCGGCCTCCCGGGCGACCGGCGGATAGCCCGCCGAGTAGTCCAGCACCCGTAACGTGACCAGGCCGAGCAGGCCGGCCACCGACTGGCCGTCGTCACCGAGCATCGGCTGGAAGACCGGGAGCACGTTGTCGCCGAACGCCTCCTGGCAGTCCTGCAGCGCCTGCTCGTAGTCGGCGCGCGGATGGTCCAGCCGGGTGATCGCGACGGCGCGCGGCATGCCGACCGCGGCGCACTCCTCCCACAGCGCGACGGTGGAGTCGTCCACACCGTCGACCGCGGACACCACGAACAGGGCCGCGTCCGCCGCCCGCAGACCGGCCCGCAGCTCACCGACGAAGTCGGCGAAGCCCGGGGTGTCCAACAGATTGATCTTCACGTCGTCGTGCAGCAGCGGAGCGCAGGCCAGCGCCACCGAGCGCTGCTGCCGGATCGCCGCCGGATCGTGGTCGGTCACCGTGGTGCCGTCCGCCACACCACCGGCCCGCGGGATCGTCCCGGTCGCGGCGAGCAGCGCCTCGACGAGGGTCGTCTTCCCGGAACCGGAGTGGCCCACCAGCACCACGTTGCGAACTCTGCCGGGCTCGGTCACCACCGGCGCACCGGCGCCGGCTAGCCCTTTCTCCGAAGATTTCTGCGCCATGCCGAGCGCTCCCGTCGTTTCCTCTTTGTTACGCCGCTGTTGTCTGAATCCCACACCCGGCGCGGTAGTGGTCGCAAGGACCTTCAGCCCTGCAAAGGTGCCGGATGGTGACGATACGGCCAACCCGGGGCCGGGCCGTACCGCCGCTGGTCGCGCGCCGTTATGGTGAGACAGCCATGGCAAAGATCGTTCAAACAACGGCCCGTGCCGTCGTCTCGTACGGCGTCAACCCGCTCGCCCGTTTCCTGCTCCGGATCGGGGTGTCACCCAACGCGGTCACCGTCGCCGGCACCGTCGGTGTGCTGATCGGCTCATACTTCGGTTCGCAGGGCCACCTTCTCTGGGGCACCGTGATCGTAACCGCGTTCGCGCTCACCGACGTGCTCGACGGCACAATGGCCCGGATGCGGGGCGGTTCCGGGAAGTTCGGGGCACTCCTCGACTCCTCCATGGACCGGATCGCCGACGGCGCCGTCTTCGGAGCCGTCGTCTACTACCTGGCGACCGAGGGCAACCCCTACGGCGGAGTCGTCGCCACCCTGATCAGTCTGGTCTTCGGACAGGTCGTGTCCTACGTGAAGGCCCGCGCCGAAAGCCTCGGCCTGAACGCCGACGTCGGTATCGCCGAACGCCTGGAACGGCTGCTCATCGTCGGTGTCGGCGGCCTGCTCGGCGCGGCCGGGCAGGACTGGGGCATGCCCGCCGCGATGTGGGTGCTCGCCGCCCTCGCCGTGATCACCGCGTTCCAGCGCCTCATCCACGCCGCCCGGACCGAGCCGAAGGTTTCCACAGAGTGAAGGACCGTCTGATCGATCTCGGCTACTCGGCCGGGTGGGGGATCGTGCGCGCGCTGCCGCTGCCGGTCGCGAAAGCACTGTTCCGGGCCGCCGCCGACCGCGCCTACAAGGGCAACGGGCCGGCCACCCAGCGACTGCGCCGCAACCTGCGCCAGGTCGTCGGCGACGGGATGCCGGAGACCCTGGTCCGGGACGGGCTGCGGTCCTACGCCAGGTACTGGATGGAGGCGTTCCGGCTGCCGTCGCAGGGCCGCGCCGACTTCCTCGACGGGTTCTTCATGCTCCCGGAGAGCTACCAGAAACTGAAGAAGGGCGCCGCCGACGGCCGCGGCGTGATCCTGGCGCTGCCGCACATGGCCAACTGGGACGTCGCCGGCGCCTGGGTGTGCTCCCACGACTGGCCGCTGATCACCGTCGCCGAGCGGCTCAAACCCGAGTCGCTGTTCGTCCGCTTCCTGGAGTACCGGGAGAAGCTCGGCATGAAGGTGCTCCCGCTCACCGGCGGGCAGCGGCCACCACTCGACGAACTCGCCGAACACCTGGAGAAAGGCTGGGTGGTCGCCCTCCTCGGCGACCGTGACCTCTCCAAGAGCGGCGTCGAGGTGGAGTTCTTCGGCGGGCGCACCCGGATGCCGGCCGGACCGGCGATCCTCGCCATCCGCACCGGCGCGCCGCTCTACGCGGTCGACCTGTGGTTCGACGAGCACCGCACCACGTCGCTGATGCGTGCGGTCGTCCCACCCACCGACGGGCCCCTCGACGAGCGGGTCAAGAAGACCACCCAGATGCTCGCCGACGCGTACGCCGCGGGAATCGCCGACCACCCGCAGGACTGGCACATGCTCCAGAAGCTCTGGCTCTAGGAGGCTCGGTGCGGATCGGGATCGTCTCGCCCTACTCCTTCGACGTCCCGGGCGGTGTGCAGAACCACATCATGGACCTGGCCGAGGCCATGCTCGAACTCGGCCACGAGGTCAGCGTCCTCGCGCCGGCCGACGACGACGCCGACGTGCCCGCCTACGTGGTGTCCGCCGGGCGGGCCGTGCCGCTGCCCTACAACGGCTCGGTCGCGCGGATCTCGTTCGGCCCGATCTCCACGGCCCGGGTCCGGCGCTGGCTCAAACAGGGCGAGTTCGACGTGCTGCACGTGCACGAGCCGTTCTCGCCCAGCCTGTCCTTCCTGGCCGTGGTCTCCGCCCGCGGCCCGGTCGTCGCCACCTTCCACACCGCGATGACCCGCTCCCGGGCGCTGGCCGGCCTGCAGAACTTCCTCCAGCCGGTGATGGAGAAGATCACCGCGCGGATCGCGGTCAGCGAACTCGCCCGCAAGGTCCAGGTCGAACACCTCGGCGGCGGCGCGGTCGAGATCCCCAACGGCGTCGCGGTCCGCAAATTCGCCTCGGCTGCGCCCTTGCCCGGATGGCCCGGCGACGGCGGCACTCTCGGTTTCCTCGGCCGTTTCACCGAGCCTCGCAAGGGCTTTCCCCTCCTGCGTACGGCGTACGTCACGCTCGCCCAGGAACGGCCCGGCCTGCGCCTGCTCGTGGCCGGGCCCGGCGACCGCGACGAGCTCTACGACGACATCCCCAAGGAGCTCCACGACCGGGTGGAGTTCCTCGGCCTCGTCTCCGAACCGGACAAGGCCCGGATGCTGCGCAGCGTCGACGTCTACGTCGCCCCCAACACCGGCGGCGAGAGCTTCGGGATGATCCTCACCGAGGCGATGGCGGCCGGCGCCACGATCGCCGCCAGCGACCTCGACGCGTTCCGCCGGGTCCTCGACGGCGGCCGGGCCGGAGCCCTCTTCCCCAACGGTGACCAGGCATCCCTCACCCGGCTGCTGGGTGAGCTGCTGGATGATCCGGCCCGCCGCGCCGAGCTGGCATCGTGCGCCCGGCTCGCCGTCGGGGCGTTCGACTGGCCGAGCGTGGCCAACCGGGTGCTCGAGGTCTACGCCACCGCCATCGAGGCCACCGATGGGAGAGTTTTCGACGACGAGTGGTCCTGACCACTGGTGTTGTAAACGTTGGGCACTACGATGCCCGGCATGTGGTGGGTGGTGGGAGTCGTCGTGCTGGCCGCGATCTTCTCGGCGTACCTCGGCTGGACCGCCCAGCGGGTGGAACGCCTGCACACGCGGGCGCAGTCAGCCGAGCGTGCCCTCGACGCGCACTTGATGCGCCGGGCGGCCGCCGCGGCGGTGGTCGCCGAACAGGCCGAGACGGTCGAGCTCTACGCGGCCGCCCGCCTCGCCCTCGACGCCGAACCGGGCGAGCGCGAGTCCGCCGAGAACGACCTGACCCGCCAGTTGCAGGCGGTCACCCTCGACCCGGCCGACCCGGCGGCGCGCACCCTGATCGCCACCAGCCGCCGGGTGGTCCTGGCCCGGCAGGTCCACACCGATCTGGTACGCGACGCGCTCAGCGCCCGCCGCCGCGTCTTCGTCCGGTTGCTCCGCCTGGCCCGCCGCTACCCCCGCCCGGAGTACTTCGACATCGTCGAGCCCGTACTCCCGGAGCTGCCACCGTTGCCCTCGCCTCTGGTCGTCCCCACCCCGGCCCCACCGGCGGAGCCCCCGCTCCCGGCCCCGGCCCGCTGACCCACTCACCACCGGCCCGGTCGCCAGTGCGCGGCCGTCAGACGCGGTCGCCGGCGCGCGACGACGACTCTGCTGGCCCATAGAGGAACCCGCCTACCTGCGGAAACGTGGCGGGTCCTGCCGCTGGGCATCGGACAGCCCTTCCGGGCGGCGTAACCTCACCAGCGTCGCAGCAGCGAACCCAGACATCCGCCAACCCCGGCGGTGCGCGAGGAACCCTGAAACACCGCGCAGGTGGCCCCGGCGGTGCGAGGGAAACCCTAAAACGCCGCGGAAGCAGCCGTGCAGTGCCGCCGGCCGCCCGGCCGGGCCGGGAAGCAGTCCTACCGTGCCGCTGGCCGTTCGATGAGAGCCGGAAACAGCCCTGCCGTGCCGCTGGCCCCGGGCGTCGGCAGCGGAAACCGGATCTCGATCAAGACCCGGAGGCCCGAGGGCTTCTGCCCGCCGGCGGTCACCACCACGTTCTACAGGTACAGGCTCCTCAATTGGCCATCAGGGTCGTCGATCAGCGCACACGATGCGGCAATGTGCGATTTCACCCTCGCCGGAACGACGGCAGGCGCACACGGACGGCACAACGTGTGAGCCTGTCCCCGTCAGCGCGAAGCGGACGCACACGATCGGCGAACGTGTGCGCTGACCATCGCTGGGGCCGGTGGACCGCCCCTCGACGGTCCGCTCCCGGCATCACCCTGGACGGCCGTCCAAGGCGTTGGGGCCGGGAGTGGGCAGCAGCCCCGGCGGTCGCGTCGCGGTGGTGGGCGGGCAAATGGTCGCGGTGTAGTCCGGGGCGGCGATTGGTGAGTTTGTGAAGGCTTTGACGCGTACCAAAGCAGGTTGAAAAGAAAGACCCCGCCGAAGCGGGGTCCTCAGGGTGACGAAAGGGACTACCAGCCGCGCTCGGAGAGACGGTGGGGGACCGGCTCGTCGTCGACGTTGATGCCGACCATGGCCTCGCCGAGGCCGCGGGAGACCTTGGCGATCACGTCCGGGTCGTCGTGGAACGTGGTGGCCTTGACGATCGCGGCGGCGCGCTGGGCCGGGTTGCCGGACTTGAAGATGCCGGAACCGACGAAGACGCCCTCGGCGCCCAGCTGCATCATCATCGCGGCGTCGGCAGGCGTGGCGATGCCGCCGGCGGTGAACAGGACCACCGGGAGCTTGCCGGCCTCGGCGACCTCCTTGACCAGCTCGTACGGGGCCTGGAGCTCCTTCGCGGCCACGTAGAGCTCGTCCTCGGGGAGGGTCTGGAGGCGGCGGAGTTCGGCGCGGATCTTGCGCATGTGGGTGGTGGCGTTGGAGACGTCGCCGGTGCCCGCCTCGCCCTTGGAGCGGATCATGGCCGCGCCCTCGGTGATGCGGCGCAGGGCCTCGCCCAGGTTGGTGGCGCCACAGACGAACGGCACGGTGAACTGCCACTTGTCGATGTGGTTGGCGAAGTCGGCGGGGGACAGCACCTCGGACTCGTCGACGTAGTCGACGCCGAGCGACTGGAGGACCTGGGCCTCGACGAAGTGGCCGATCCGGGCCTTGGCCATCACCGGGATCGAGACGGTGTTGATGATGTTCTCGATCATGTCGGGGTCGGACATCCGGGAGATGCCGCCCTGCGCACGGATGTCGGCCGGGACCCGCTCCAGGGCCATGACCGCGACGGCGCCCGCGTCCTCGGCGATCTTCGCCTGCTCGGCGTTGACCACGTCCATGATCACGCCGCCCTTGAGCATCTCCGCCATGCCGCGCTTGACGCGGGCGGTTCCGATGGCGGGCTGGTTCTCAGACATGTGGTTCGGCTCCTCGTAGCGGGATCGGGCTGACGGAACGGATGTTACGAAGCCGTGCCGCCGGTTCCGATAGCCAATCGGACGGTCGGTGGCCTGCTTTATATGGTGGGCCGGTGAACATCGGAGTGCTGGCCCTTCAGGGCGACGTGCGTGAACACCTTTCCGCGCTGGCCGAGTCGGACGTGCTGGCCCGGCCGATCCGCCGTCCCGAGGAACTGGCCGACGTCGACGGCCTGGTGATCCCGGGCGGCGAGTCGACCGCGATCAGCAACCTCGCGGTCTCGTTCGGGCTCCTCGACCCGATCCGCAAGCGGATCGCCGACGGCATGCCCGTGTACGGCTCCTGCGCCGGCATGATCATGCTGGCGGCGAGCGTGCTCGACGGCCGTCCGGATCAGGAGTCGTTCCAGGGCATCGACATGACCGTGCGGCGCAACGCGTTCGGCCGGCAGGTCGACTCGTTCGAGGCGCCGGTGGAGATCGAGGGGATCGCGGGCGGCCCGTTCCACGCCGTCTTCATCCGTGCCCCGTGGGTCGAGGAGACCGGCCGCGACGTGCGGGTGCTGGGCCGCGTGGCTGAAGGTGACGCCGCCGGTAGGATTGTGGCCGTTCGGCAGGGGAACCTGCTCGCCACGGCTTTCCACCCGGAGCTCACCGGCGACCTTCGTGTCCATCGGTACTTCGTCGAGATGGTCCGCCAGGCCCTTTGATCAAAGCGGAGGTTACGCATGTCCGGCCACTCCAAGTGGGCGACGACCAAGCACAAGAAGGCCGTCATCGACGCCAAGCGCGGCAAGATGTTCGCCAAGCTGATCAAGAACATCGAGGTCGCGGCCCGGACCGGCGGTGGTGACCCGTCGGGTAACCCCACGCTGTACGACGCCATCCAGAAGGCGAAGAAGAGCTCGGTCCCGAATGACAACATCACCAACGCGGTCAAGCGGGGCTCCGGCGCCGAGGCCGGCGGCGCCGACTGGCAGTCGTTCATGTACGAGGGGTACGGCCCGAACGGCGTCGCCATCCTGATCGAGTGCCTCACCGACAACCGGAACCGGGCGGCCACCGAGGTGCGCACCCGGCTCACCCGCAACCACGGCTCGTTCGCCGACGCGGGCTCGGTGACGTTCCTGTTCAACCGCAAGGGCGTGGTCATCGTCCCGAAGGGCGGCTCCAGCGAGGACGACGTGATGCTCGCCGTCCTCGACGCGGGCGCCGAGGAGGTCAACGACCTGGGCGACGCGTTCGAGGTGGTCAGCGAGCCGAACGACCTGGTCGCGGTGCGGACGGCGCTGCAGGACGCGGGCATCGACTACGACTCGGCCGAGTCGTCGCTGGTGCCGACGATGACCGTGCCGCTCGACGAGGACGCGGCCCGCAAGGTGCTCAAGCTGATCGACGTCCTCGAGGACTGCGATGATGTGCAGAACATCTACTCGAACGCCGACATCTCGGATGAGGTAATGGCAGCTATTGACGAGTGACAGGTAGCTAAGGCGCTACTAGGCAGGTAGGATGAGGGCATGTCGCCCTCGGTGCACCAGCTCGACCTGACCTTGGTCGAGAGTCTGGATGTCGAAGACCTCATCTTCCTGCCCAAGGGTTTCCGCTACGAGCTGCACCGCGGAAATCTGGTCATCATGGCGCCGACCAGCTTCTGGCATAAGGAACTGGCTGGGCGGCTCATGTTCATGCTGCACGCGGCCGGCCTCGACGCATACCTGGATCCCGGGGTGCGTGGAGACCGGCCGCGAGACTGCCGGCTCCCCGACGTGGGAGTGGTGACCGAGCTTCCACCCGGCGCCAACAAGTATTCGAATCTGGCGCCGTCGTACTTCAGCCTGGTCATCGAGATCGTCTCGAAGAACACCCCGCACGGCGAGTTCCGGGAGAAGAAGCTCTGGTATGCCGAACATGGCATCCCGGAGTATTGGATCGTCGAGGAGACTCCGGACGGCGCCGACGACGAAGGCGTGGTCACGATCATGCGACTCGACGAGACCGCCGACGAGCCGGATTACGTTGAGGAGCGGTCGCTGCTCCTCTCCGAGCTCGAAGCGGAGTACCGCTCCTAGACGGGGTCGGCGCCGAGCCAGGTGACGTACTGGACGATCACGGCCAGTAACAGGATGCTGCCGATCACATAGCGGAGCAGGCGGCGCCATTGGGATTTCAGGTAGGCGTGCACCCACGCGATCTCCGCGTCGGCGAGGGCGTCCAGGTCGGCTCTGGCCGTACCGCCGAGGATCTTTGCCTTGCGTAACGCCAGGCTGCCGGCCGGAGTGAAGACCGGGACCACCGGATCCGGCGGCCGAAGGACGCGGACGTCGACCTCGTAGACCTGATCGTCGCGCCACTGCGCGGTCCGGGCCGTCAGGCGCTCCCGCATGTGACTCTCGGTGCGGCCCAGCCATCGCAGCCGCCGCCACCGGCCGGCCAGGTCGGTGAGCACCGCCAGATAGATCTGCTCGGCTACCGGCGCCCCGCCGACCAGCCGGGCGGCTTCGGCCCGCAACCCGGCGGCGTGCAGGGTGACGAACGCGACGTAGTCGGCCGGCGGCTCATCGTCCATCGGCGGAATGAGATGCATGTCCGCCCCTCCCGGACTCCTGCGGCGGATTTCGACGGAACGGGGTGCCGGACCGTCCTTCCGGCCTCCATCGTCGAGGCGTGTCGGCGAAGGCCGCAAGAGGCTCGCGTATTAGGGTGTCGAACACACGTTCGCGAGGGGGAGGCAGTCTGTGCGGGTGCTCGGCATCGATCCGGGGCTGACGAGATGCGGTGTCGGCGTCGTCGAGGGGATGCCGGGGCGGCTGGGCAAACTGATCGGGTACACGGTGGTGCGCAGCGATCCGGACGAGGACATCGCCCAGCGCCTGCTGCATCTGGACCGGACCCTGGCCACCCTTGTCGAGCAGTACCAGCCGGAGAGCGTCGCCGTCGAGCGGGTGTTCTCGCAGCACAACGCACGGACGGTGATGGGCACCGCGCAGGCCAGCGGGGTGGCGATCCTGGCCGGGGCACGGGCCGGGCTGCCGGTCCAGACGTACACGCCGAGTGAGGTCAAAGCGGCCGTCACCGGCTCCGGCACCGCCGACAAAGCGCAGGTCACCGCTATGGTGACCCGGTTGCTGAAACTGTCCGCGCCGCCCAAGCCGGCGGACGCGGCCGATGCCATCGCTATCGCCATCTGCCACATCTGGCGTGGGGGCACCCGCGCCCTTCAACAGGCCGCGGCAGTGGCCGCCGCCGCCCGCAGGAGCAGCCGATGATCGCCAGCGTGCGCGGTGTGGTCACCGCGATCCTCCACGACAGCGCCGTGGTCGAGGTGGGTGGTGTCGGCATGCGCGTCCTCTGCACCCCGGGCACCCTCGCCGGGCTGCGTACCGGCGCCGAGGCCCGGCTCGCGACGACGCTCATCGTCCGGGAGGACTCGCTGACCCTGTTCGGCTTCGCCGACGAGGACGAGAAACAGCTCTTCGAGCTGCTCCTGACGGCCAACGGGGTCGGTCCGCGGATCGCGCAGGCGGTGCTCGCCGTTCATCAACCGGATGTGGTACGCCGTGCGCTCGCCGGCGGTGAGGTCGCGGTCCTGACCGCCGTCCCGGGCATCGGCAAGCGCGGCGCCGAGAAGATGATCGTCGAGCTCAAGGACAAGATCGGCCCGATCCACCTGGCCGGGACGGGTTCGGCCGGCCTGCTCAACGGCGGCTGGCAGGAACAGGTCCGGCAGGGTGTGCTCGCGCTCGGCTGGACGGCGTCGCAGGCCGATCAGGCGGTCGCTGCGGTCGCCGAGACGATCGACGGTGAGGCCCCGCCGGTGCCGGTGCTGCTGCGCCAGGCGATCCGCCTGCTGGGCAAGACCCGATGAGCACCTTCTCGGGACACCTCTGCGGCGGAGGTGGCGCGATGAGCGCCTCTTCGGGACGCCTTGCGGCGGAGGTGGCGCGATGAGCGACGGCGAGCTCGTCTCCCCGGACGCCTTCGACGAGGAGCTGGACGCGGAGGCCAGTGTCCGGCCGCGCCGGCTGTCCGACTTCATCGCCCAGCACCGGGTCCGCGATCAGCTGGAGCTGCTGCTCAAGGCCTCGATGGGCCGGGGCACCCCACCCGACCACATCCTGCTGTCCGGCCCGCCCGGCTTGGGTAAGACCACCCTGGCGAACATCGTGGCGGCCGAGCTCGGCACCGGCATCCGGACCACCAGCGGCCCGGTGATCGAGCGGTCCGGCGATCTGGCCGCGATCCTGACCGGCCTGGCCCCCGGCGACGTGCTGTTCATCGACGAGATCCACCGGATCGCCAAACCGGCCGAGGAGCTGCTCTACAGCGCCATGGAGGACTTCCGGGTCGACGTGGTGGTCGGCAAGGGCCCGGGCGCGACCGCGATCCCGCTCGACGTGGAGCCGTTCACGCTGGTCGGCGCGACGACCCGGGCCGGCCTGCTGTCCGGCCCGATGCGTGACCGGTTCGGTTTCGTCGCCCACCTGGACTTCTACTCGCACGAGGACCTGGACGCTCTGCTGCACCGGTCGGCCCGGATCCTCGGGGTGCAGATCACCCCGGAGGGCTCGGCCGAGATCGCCCGCCGGTCCCGGGGCACACCGCGGATCGCGAACCGGCTGCTGCGCCGGGTGCGTGACTTCGCCGAGGTGCGGGCCGACGGCGTGGTGACCGAGGAGGTGTCGAAGGCGGCACTCCATGTCTACGACGTCGACGCCCTCGGTCTGGACCGGCTGGACCGGGCGGTGCTGCGGGCTCTGATCGAGTCGTTCAAGGGCGGTCCGGTCGGTCTGTCCACACTCGCTGTAGCGGTCGGCGAACAGTCCGACACGGTCGAGGAGGTCTGCGAGCCGTTCCTGGTCAGGGCCGGCTTGCTGGCCCGAACCCCGCGCGGCCGGGTCGCGACCGAGGCCGGCTGGGCGCATCTGGGGAAGGTTCCGCCTACGGACGGTCGCCATGGGGTGTTCCAGGGTGACCTGTTCGCCCGGGACGCGTGATCCGCGCAACTTATCCCCCGTGATGTGAACGTGACGTGTGCCGCATTCGTTATCTCCAGGTTGACCTATTAGACTCGCCGCCGTTCCATCCGGATTCGCATATCGCCGCGGCGCCCGCCCACCCGTTGCGCCGGCGGCTGACGGAAGGCCTTTTTTCGTGCGTGAGGCAAGCTATGCCCAAGCCGCCGGCGGCGGCGGTGATCTGTCGTTCTTCCTGATCATCGCGCTGTTCTTCGCCGTCTTCTACTTCTTCATGATCCGGCCGCAGCAGAAGCGGCGCCGTGAGGCCCAGGACATGCAGAACTCGCTCGGTCCGGGCGACCAGATCGTGACGATCGGCGGCCTGCACGGCACCGTCACCGGCATCGCTGACGGCGAGGTCCTTCTGGAGATCTCGCCCGGCGTCGAGGTGCGATTCGCGCGTCCGGCCATCGCCCGGGTCGTCCAGAAGTCCGGCGACCCCATTCCGGAGCCCGACGAAGTGCCCGGTGATGACACGGCGACGGTGACCGACGAGCCGGAGAGCCCCGTCACCGAGACCCGTAAGCAGGACTGACCCGCATTTCCCGTACGCACCGGCCGCGTTGAGGTTAGTAACGGGGCCGGTGCGTCAGCCCGCCGTTCGACAGTCGACGGCCGGTCAAAGACAGATGGCGCCGCGCCGTCGCGCGGCCGAAACACAGGGAGACCAAAAGCCGTGGCACGACCACCACAGGGACAAATGCATCCTGGACGCCAACTCGGCGTGCTCGGTCTGGTCTTCGTTGTCCTGTATCTGCTCGTCTTCTTCGCCGCGGGCGCCTCGGGCACCTGGAAGCAGCGCTTGGAGCCGAAGCTGGGCCTCGACCTGATCGGCGGCACGCAGGCCACCTACATCGCCTCCCAGCAGGGCGCTCCGCCCAACAAGGAGGACATGGAGACCGCCCGGGAGATCATCGACGCGCGGGTCAACGCGCTCGGTGTCTCCGAGGCCGAGGTGGTCATCCAGAGCGACAACACCATCGTCGTCTCGCTCGCCGGCAAGGCCGAGGAGCAGCTGAAGAGCCTGGCGCAGGCCGCGAACATGCGGTTCCGGCTGCTGACCGCGGTGACCGGCGACGTCTCCTCCTCCGCGGTGAACCCGCCGAGCGCGGCCCCGAGCGCCCCGGCCAGCGGTGAGCCGGCCGCCTCCGGGTCGCCGTCGGTCAAGCCGTCGTCCGGCGCCCCGAAGGCCTCCTCCTCGTCGGGTGGCCAGGGTGGCGGCGCGGAGGCGCCGAGCCCGAGCGTCACCCCGTCGGCCGAGCCGTCCGCGGCCGCCCCGTCGGCGTCCGCCTCGGCCGCGGCTCCGGCCCCGGTCACCGCGGACATGAAGGCCCAGCGTGAGGCCGTCGCCAAGAAGGTGGGCCCGGCCTGGGCCGCGGCTGAGAAGCTGACCACGCCGGTGGACCTGACCACCGACCCGACCGCGGGCCTGCCGTTCGCGGCGTTCGCGTCGCTGACCGGCGCCGAGGTCAACGCCCTCGACCCGCAGATGCAGTTCAACGTGCCGACGATCAGCTGCAAGCAGCTCGACCAGCGGCCGAACGGCGCGATCGACGACGTCAACAGCACGGTCGTCGCCTGCTACAACGGCGCCAAGGTGCAGCTGGACAAGGCCGAGGTGGTCGGTGACGACATCAGCGAGGCCGCGCCGCAGCTGGACAGCACCACCGGCCAGTGGGTCGTCTCGCTCGACTTCAAGAGCGAGGGCCAGAAGAAGTGGGCCGAGCTGACCCGTAAGGCGTTCAACGCCACCGCGACCGAGCCCTGCTACATCGCGGCCAGCGCGTTCGGCTCCTCCGGCGAGACGCATTGCTCGGTGGCCGTGGTCCTGGACAAGGAGGTCATCTCGGCCCCGCAGATCCAGGCCGTGCTGACCGGCCAGTCGCAGATCACCGGCGACTTCGATGCGGTGAGCGCCAAGAAGCTCGCCGACCAGCTCAACTTCGGCGCCATCCCGGTGACCTTCCAGGCCGGCCCGGCCCAGACGATCACCGCGACCGTCGGTGACCAGCAGCTGGAGGCGGGTCTGCTCGCCGCCGGGATCGGCCTCGGCCTGGTGGCCGTCTACGCGTTCTTCTACTACCGCATGCTCGGCCTGGTGATCTTCCTGAGCCTGGGCATGTCCGCCCTGCTCACCTTCGGCGCCCTGGTCTTCCTGGGCCGCTCGATCGGCTTCACCCTGACGCTGGCCGGCATCGTCGGTTTCATCGTCTCGCTCGGTGTCGCGGCGGACTCGTTCGTCATCTACTTCGAGCGGCTGAAGGACGAGATCCACGAGGGCCGGAGCCCCCGCGCCGCGGTTCCGCGGGCGTGGCAGCGGGCCAAGCGCACGATCCTTTCGGCGAACGCCATCACGATCATGTGTGCCGTGGTTCTCTACATCGTGTCGATCGGCCAGGTGCAGGGTCTCGCCTTCGCGCTGGGTCTGTCGACCGTGCTCGACCTGCTCGTGGTGTTCCTGTTCCGGCACCCGATCATGACGGTTCTCGCCAGCACCAAGGCGTTCCTGTCGCCCAGGGTCAGCGGCCTCGGCCGCGTTCTGCGCAGCAGCCAGACCGAGGAGCCCGGCTCCTCGCGCGTGAAGGAGGCCTGACATGGCCAATTCCTCGAGTCTCGCCAACCGCCTGTACCGGGGCGAGGCGAACATCAACATCGTGGGCCGCCGCAAGATGTGGTTCTCGATCGCCGGCGTGCTGGTGCTGATCGCCATCGGCAGCTTCTTCATCCGCAGCTTCCATCTGGGCATCGAGTTCGCCGGTGGCAGTGAGTTCTCGGTGCCGGCCCAGGTCGCCGGGAAGACCATCACCCAGGACGACGTGTTCAACGCGGTCCGCGACGCGGTCCACGCAGTGGATCCGAACGCGCAGGTCAACGCCGCGCAGCAGGTCGGCTCGGGCGCGGAGGCCAACTTCAAGGTCCGGGCGGCCGCGCTGAGCGCGGACGAGATGCGGGACGTCAAGCAGGCCATCGCCGACGACCTCGGTGTCCAGGAGAGCGACATCAGCGACCAGCAGGTCTCCTCGGCCTGGGGTGGCGCGGTCATCAACAAGGCGCTGCTCGGTCTGGCCATCTTCCTGGTGCTGGTGACCGCGTACCTGGTGGTCAGCTTCGAGTGGCGGATGGCCGCGGCGGCGCTCGCGTCCCTGGTGCTCGACCTGCTGATCACCGCCGGTGTGTACTCGCTGGTCGGGTTCGAGGTCACGCCGTACACCGTGATCGGCTTCCTGACGATCCTCGGTTACGCGCTGTACGACGTGGTGGTGGTCTTCGACAAGGTCCGGGAGAACACCCGCGGCATCACCGCCGGCAGCACCCGGACCTACGCCGAGGCGACCAACCTGGCCGTGAACCAGACCCTGATGCGCTCGCTGAACACCGGTCTGGTGGCGCTGCTGCCGGTCGGTGGCGTGCTGTTCATCGGCGCCGGCCTGCTCGGCGCGGGCACGCTGAAGGACCTCGGCCTGGTGCTGTTCGTCGGCATGGGCGTCGGTGTCATCTCGTCGATCGTGTTCGCCGCTCCGGTGCTCAGCTACCTGAAGGACCAGGAGCCGAAGATCAAGAGCCACAACGCCCGGGTGCTGGCCCGCCGGGCGCAGCGGTCCGACGACGTGGCGGCCGGCGAGCGTGGCCGTTCGGGCAACCGCACCGCCTCGGACGAGGTCCCGGCGTTCGCCGGCGGCACCACTCCGCGGCCGGGCGCCCGCCCGGTGGCCAAGCGTCAGGGTGGCGGGGCCGGCAACCGGCCCGGCGGCAAGCGCCGCTGATCCTGGAGTACGGACCACGGCCCGCCACCCCATCGGGGTGGCGGGCCGTTCCATTAGGCTGGCCGCCGTGAGTAGCGAGATGACCGGCGACAGCGGCCCGGAGATGGCGGCGCTGGTCGCCGGAGGCACGGTCGACGTGCCGGACTTCCCGAAACCGGGCATCGTCTTCAAGGACCTGATGCCGTTCTTCGGTGACGGGCCCACGTTCCGCAAGGTGATCGACGGCATCGTCGCGCACTGGGGCGCCGGGTCGTTCGACGTGGTGGCCGGGGTCGAGGCGCGCGGTTTCGTGATGGCGGCCGCGATCGCGTATGCGACGGGCACCGGTGTGGTCCCGGTTCGTAAGGCCGGCAAACTGCCGCGACCGGCCTTCTCCGCGTCGTACGGCCTGGAGTACGGCGAGGCCACCCTGGAGGTCAGTGAGGGCGCGTTCGTGCCCGGACAGCGCGTTCTGGTGGTCGACGACGTGCTCGCCACGGGCGGCACCGCGGGTGCGACGATGGACCTGGTCGAGCGGGCCGGCGGGGTGGTGGCCGGCTTCACCGTGCTGATGGAGCTGGGCTTCCTGGACGGCCGGGAGCGGCTCAGTCCCCGCAAGGTACACGCGCTGTTGACCGTTTGATCCGTCTTCGATGTTATTCGCCCGGTCGGGCCTGCTTATTCGTAGGTTCGGCCGGGGTATTCGGTGAGGCGGTGCGGGTAGGATGGGCGTTCCGAACAGACCAGATGATCCCGGCGAACGTGTGAGGAGGCCGGTGTCCAGCGACGTCGCCCCTCCGGCGGAGGGCACGGTGCAACCGACCCAGAGTCCGGGCGAGAGCCCGACTGGCGATCCTGAGACCACCCAGCCACTCGCGCCCGCTGACGAGCCCGGCAGCGGTTTCGCCGGCCTGGCGAGCGCGCCGACGGGGCGGCGGGTCCGCGCCCGGCTCGCCCGGTTCAACGCACCGTGGCAGAGCACGCAGGTCAGTGAGGTCCTGGAGCCGCTGATCGCGACGCACCGGGCCAGTCACCCCAAGGCTGACGGCCGGGCGCTGCAGAAGGCGTTCGACGTCGCGGCCCGCTGGCACTCCGGGCAGTATCGGAAGTCCGGCGATCCGTACATCACGCATCCGCTGGCGGTCGCGACGATCCTGGCCAACCTCGGCATGGACACCACCACCCTGGTCGCGGCGCTGCTGCACGACACCATCGAGGACACCGACTACTCGCTGGAGAGCATGCGCAACGACTTCGGCGCCGAGGTGGCGCTGCTGGTCGACGGTGTGACGAAACTCGACCGGGTCAAGCTCGGCGACGCGGCGAAAGCGGAGACGATCCGCAAGATGGTCGTCGCGATGGCCAAGGACCCGCGTGTCCTGGTGATCAAGCTGGCCGACCGGCTGCACAACATGCGCACCCTGACCTTCCTGCCCCGCGCCAAGCAGGAGCAGAAGGCCAAGGAGACGCTGGAGATCCTGGCCCCGCTGGCCCACCGCCTCGGTATGAACACGATCAAGTGGGAGCTCGAGGATCTGGCCTTCGGCACGCTGTTCCCCAAGCGGTTCGAGGAGATCAACCGCCTGATCGGGGAGCACCAGCCGCAGCGTGAGGCGCTGCTCCGGCAGGTCACCAACCGGGTGAGCCTCGACCTCAAGTCGGCGAAGATCAAGGCCGAGACGACCGGCCGCCCCAAGCACCTCTACTCGATCTATCAGAAGATGATCGTGCGGGGCCGCGACTTCAACGACATCTACGACCTGGTCGGCGTCCGCATCCTGGTCGACACGGTCCGCGACTGCTATGCCGCGCTGGGCGTCATCCACGCGAACTGGCAGCCGGTGCCGGGCCGGTTCAAGGACTACATCGCGATGCCGAAATTCAACATGTACCAGTCGCTGCACACCACCGTGATCGGCCCGACCGGCAAGCCGGTCGAGATGCAGATCAGGACCTTCGCCATGCACCGTACGGCGGAGTTCGGCATCGCCGCGCACTGGAAGTACAAGGAGCAGAAGGGCGCGACGATCGTCGGCCCGCCGGCGCACATCGACGAGATGACCTGGCTGCGGCAGCTGCTCGACTGGCAGCGGGAGGCGAGCGACCCGTCCGAGTTCCTGGACGCGTTGCGGTTCGACCTGTCCAGCCAGGAGGTCTACGTCTTCACGCCGAAGGGCGACGTGATCCCGCTGCCGACCGGCTCGACGCCTGTCGACTTCGCGTACGCGGTGCACACCGAGGTCGGGCACAAGTGCATCGGCGCGCGGGTCAACGGCAAGCTGGTGCCGCTGGAATCGCCGCTGTCCAACGGCGACGTGATCGAGATCTTCACGTCGAAGTCGGCCACCGCCGGTCCCACCCAGGACTGGCTCGGCTTCGTGAAGAGCCCGCGCGCCCGTACGAAGATCAGGCAGTTCTTCAACAAGGAGCGCCGCGAGGAGGCGATCGAGGACGGCAAGGAGGCGATCGTCAAGGCGATGCGTAAGCAGGGCCTGCCCCTGCAGCGCATGCTGACGAGCGAGAACCTCATGACGATCGCCCGCGACCTGCACCTGCCGGACGTGGCGTCGCTCTATGCCGCGGTCGGGGAGAATGCCGTCTCCGCGCAGTCGGTGGTGCAGAAACTCGTCGCCGGGTTCGGTGGCGAGGAGGGCGCGGTCGAGGACATCGCCGAGACCGCCGTCGCGACCCGCCCGCCGCGTAACCGCAGTTCCGCGCAGGACCCGGGTGTGGTGGTGAAGGGCGTCTCGGACGTCTGGGTCAAGCTGGCCCGCTGCTGCACCCCGGTGCCCGGCGACGCCGTCTTCGGGTTCGTCACCCGCTCCGGCGGGGTGAGCGTGCACCGCGATGACTGTGCCAACGCCGGGGATCTGCGTGACCAGTCCGAGCGGATGGTCGAGGTCAGCTGGAAACCGACGTCGGCGTCCACGTTCCTGGTGGCGATCCAGGTGGAGGCGCTCGACCGGCACAAGCTGCTGGCCGACGTGACCCGGGTGCTGTCCGAGGAGCGGGTCAACATCCTGTCCGCGACGGTGACCACCACTCGTGACCGGGTGGCGGTGAGCCGGTTCACCTTCGAGATGGCCGACCCGAAACACCTGGGTCACCTGGTCGCGGCGGTCCGCAAGGTGGACGGCGTCTTCGACGCCTACCGGGTCACCTCCGGCGCCTGACGACGACACGAAAATCGGGCGGGCCCTCGACTGGCGGGCCCGCCCGATTTTCGTACCCGAAAAGCGTCCGGTCCGGCGTCGAGTGCCGGAAAGCGGCAGGCCGACGTCGAGTATCGGAAGGCGACAGACCGGCGCCGAGTGCCGGAAGGCGACAGGCCGGCGTCGTGTCCGGAAAGGAAATCGGGCCGGCGCCGAGGGGTGAACCTCGATGCCGGCCCGGGATGTCTCCCGCCGGGGTCAGGCCGGGGTCAGCGTCATCGTCTTGATGAGGACCTCGGTCTTCGGCCGGCCGCCACCGGGCGACGGCTCGAAGGCGCCGTCGTCGCCGGCCTTGACTACGTTACGGACGATGTCCAGGCCCTTGTTGATGGTGCCGAGCAGCGTGTAGTTGGCCGGGAGCACGGTGTCCTCGGAGCAGATGAAGAACTGGCTGCCGGTGCTGCCGGGCTGGCCGGTGTTGGCCATCGCGATTGAGCCCGCCGGGTACGGCTTCTTCTCGTCGGTCGGCAGGTTCTCCTCGACCATGGTGTAGCTCGGCCCGCCGGTGCCGTCGGTGTCGCGGTAGCCCTCGCCGGTGGCGAACGGGTCGCCGCACTGGAGGACCTTGAAGCCGTCCTTGTTGACCAGCCGGTGGCACTTGGTGTTGTCGAGGAACTTCTTCTCGGCCAGGTGCTTGTAGCTGGCGCCGGTGCACGGGGCCTTGCTCAGGTCGATGTCGGCCGAGATGGCGCCGAGGTTCGTCTCGAACGTCAGGGTCGACTTGCCGGTGTTCGGCACGTTGACCGGCGGGAGGCCGACGTCCTTGACCTTGCCGCCACCCGATTCGTCAGCCGGCGTCCAGACGCAGTTGACGGTGCCGGGGCCGGCCGGCGGCACGTTCGCCGCGGGGTCGGCGCTGGCGGAGGAGTTCGGAGCGGCCGCCTCGGTGGTCTTGTCGTCCTTCATCGCCTGGACGATGAAGAAGGCCGCGCCGGCGATGACGACGACCGCGAGGGCCGAGCCGATGATCGCCTGCCGCTGCCGGCGCTTTCGGGCGGCCGAGGCGCGCTCGGCCATCTCCTTCTCGAGCCGGGCCCGCGCCGCCGCGCGCTGCCGGTCCTTGGTCGACGACACGGTCTCCTCCATGCTGCTGTCTCTACCTTCGCTCACGACTGGGCGCCTGTTGAGGGAGCGACACTGGCCGCAGCGGACGGGGCCGGGGCCGCGCCGACGGTCAGGGTCTTGATGGTGATCTTGTCCTTGGGCTTGACCTTGTCACCGGCGCTGTTCTCCACAGTCGGGACCTTGGCGATGGCGTCCAGGGTGTCGAGACCGCTGGTGACCTTGCCGAGGATCGAGTACTGCGGGTCGGCGGTGGCGAAATCCTTGTGGAAGATCAGGAACTGGCTGCCGTTCACACCCTTGGGGTTGCCGACCACGGCGACGGTGCCCTTGGGGTAGAGCACGGTCGCGGCGGGCGCCGACGAGGCGCTCGGCTCCGGGGTGGGTGCGGCCGGCGGGTTCTCGTCGTAGTAGCTGTAGGTCGGGCCGCCCTGACCGGTGCCGCTCGGGTCGCCGCAGCGCAGCGCGCCCTCGGCGGTGAGCTCGTGGCAGTCGGTGTTGTCGAAGAACTGCTTGCCGGCCAGGTACGAGAAGCTGGCCGCGGCACAGGGCGAGCTGGCCACGTCGATGTCCACCACGATCGGGACACCCTTGTCGGTGCTGATCGTCATGGTCTCGGTGCCGGAGTCGGGCAGGCCCTTGCCCGGCGGGGTGCCGACCTCCTTGAGGTCGGCGTTGCTGTCCACGCTCAACGGCGTCCAGAGGCACTGGTCGAGGGCGCTGGTGTCGGTGGCCGCCTCGTCCTCGTCGAAGGCGCCGCCGATCCAGGCGCCGCCGACAGCGACGAGCAGGACGGCGAGGGTGGCGCCGACGCCCGCCGAGACCCGGCGGCGGCGGCTCTCACGCTCAGCCCGGCGAGCCTGCTGCCGGTCGAATTTGGCCCGCGCGAGCTTGCGCTGCCGGTCCTTGCTGGAAGCCACCGAACGCTGTCCTTCCCTGCCTGGGATCACAGGAACGCCTGCCCGGAATCACAGGAGCACCTCTACATGTCAAGGGGTGCGGCACGCCACACGCCCGCAAGAGTGTACGGGTACCTCCTGAGAAAGTGGCGTGCGCCCGCCCGGCTACTCTCGTTACGATTCGCACCCAGATTCCTGAGAGGTAACCACGTGCTCGTCACCGGCTTTCCGGCCCAGGCCTTCGGCACCAACTGTTATGTGGTGGCCGCCGGTCCGGGAGAGCAGTGCCTGGTGGTCGACCCGGGCATCGGGGTGCTCGGCCAGCTCGAGGAGACCCTGGCGCAGCACCGTCTGTCGCCGGCTGCGGTCCTGCTGACGCACGGGCACCTGGATCACACCTTCTCGGTGGCGCCGGTCTGTGGCGCGCGGGGCATCACCGCCTACGTGCACCCCGCCGACCGGGAGATGCTGGCCGATCCGGCGAAAGGTCTGAGCGCCGACCTGACCTCGATGTTCGGTGGCCGTCTGCCCTACACCGAGCCGGAGGACGTGGCCGAGCTGACCGACGGCGCGGTCCTGACGATCGCGGGCATCGAGGTGACGGTCGACCACGCGCCGGGCCATACCGGCGGGTCGGTGCTGTTCCGCCTGCCGGGTGCGGGCTCCTCGTGGGACGCCGAGGAGCTCTGTCTCTCCGGGGACGTGCTCTTCGCGGGCTCGATCGGGCGCACCGACCTGCCGGGTGGCAGCACCCCGACGATGATGGCCAGCCTGCGGGACAAGGTCCTGCCGCTGGCCGACGAGACCGTCGTGCTGCCCGGCCACGGACCGGCCACCACCATCGGCCGTGAGCGCGCGTCGAACCCGTACCTGCGGGATCTGATCGCCGCGCCCGGCCGCTTCCTGTAGTCGTTTCCGGTAGGAGAGACACCAGTGCCCATTTCCGGCTTCCCCGAGTGGCTGCCGCCCCAGCGCATCATCGAGCAGCAGGTGCTCGACAAGATCAGATCCACATTCGAGCTGTACGGCTACGCCTCCCTCGAGACGCGCGCCGTCGAGCCGCTGGACACCCTGCTCAGCAAGGGCGAGACCTCCAAGGAGGTCTACCTGTTGCACCGCCTGCAGGAGGAGGAGAACGCCAGGCGTGAGGACCAGCTCGGCCTCCACTTCGACCTGACGGTGCCGTTCGCGCGGTTCGTCCAGGAGAACAACGGCAAGCTCCAGTTCCCGTTCAAGCGCTACCAGATCCAGAAGGTGTGGCGTGGTGAGCGCCCGCAGGAGGGCCGCTACCGGGAGTTCCTCCAGGCCGACATCGACGTGGTGAACCGGGACACCCTGCCGTTCCACTTCGACACCGAGATGCCGCTGGTGATCGGCGACGTCTTCAAGTCGCTGCCCATTCCGGACGCGACGATCCTGGTCAACAACCGCAAGGTCTGCGAGGGCTTCTACCGGGGCCTCGGCCTGGCCGACACGGCGCAGGTGCTGCGTACAGTCGACAAGCTCGACAAGATCGGCCCGGAGAAGGTGGCGGCCGCCCTGGTCGAGACGGCCGGCGCGACCGACGCGCAGGCAGCGGCCTGTCTGGCGCTGGCCGCGATCTCGGCGACCAACGGCTCGTTCGCCGACCGGGTCCGCGCGCTGGGGGTCACCGACCCGCTGCTCGACGAGGGTCTGGCCGAGTTGCTCCAGGTCGTCGAGACGGCCAACGAGCACGCGCCGGGCCTGGTCCGGGCCGAGCTGAAGATCGCCCGTGGGCTCGACTACTACACCGGCACGGTGTACGAGACGATGCTGAAAGGCTACGAGCGGTTCGGTTCGATCACCTCGGGTGGCCGGTACGACAACCTGGCCTCGGTCGGCAACACCCGGTTCCCCGGCGTCGGCATCTCGATCGGGGTGTCCCGGCTGCTCGGCCTGCTGTTCGGGCAGGATGCGCTGACCGTCTCCCGGTCGGTGCCGACGTGTGTGGTGATCGCCCTGGCCAGTGACGACAAGCGGGTCGAGTGCGACCGGATCGCGTCGTCGCTGCGCCGCCGGGGGATCGCGACCGAGGTGGCGCCGACGGCGGCGAAATTCGGCAAGCAGATCCAGTACGCCGACCGGCGCGGCATCCCGTACGTCTGGTTCCCCGGGGAGCCGGACACGGTGAAGGACATCCGGTCCGGGGAGCAGGTGGAGGCGGACGCGGCGACGTGGCAGCCGCCAGCCACCGACCTCTACCCGAACGTGTCGGCGCGCTGACGCTGCGTGATGCTGGTCCGGCGGTTACCGTGAGCGGATGCCGCTGGACCAGACCGCGCTGCTGATCGAGCTGGAGCCCGTCGTCGCCACCAACCTCGACCGGCACCTGGCGCTCGCCAAGGAGTGGTTCCCGCACGAGTACGTGCCGTGGAGCGAGGGGCGCACCTTCGACGGGCTGCTCGGCGGGGAGCCGTGGCGGACCGACGACTCGAAACTGCCGGACGTGGCGCGGACCGCGCTGATCGTCAACCTGCTGACCGAGGACAACCTGCCCTCGTACCACCACGAGATCGCCACGCTCTTCGGGCGGGACGGCGCCTGGGGCACCTGGGTGCACAGGTGGACGGCGGAGGAGGGCCGGCACGGCATCGCGATCCGTGACTACCTGACCGTCACCCGCGGTGTGGACCCGGTCGAGCTGGAGCGGGCCCGGATGGACCACATGCAGTCCGGGTACGTGAACGTCAACGGCCACGAGATCATGCACTCGCTCGCCTACGTGGCGTTCCAGGAGCTGGCCACCCGGATCTCGCACCGCAACACCGGCAAGGCCACCGGCGACCCGATCGCCGAGCAGCTGCTGGCCCGGGTCGCGGCGGACGAGAACCTGCACATGGTCTTCTACCGCAACCTGCTCGCGGCGGCCTTCGAGCTGGCGCCGGACCAGGCGATGCGGGCGGTCACGAACGTCACGGCGAACTTCCAGATGCCGGGGGCGAACATCGCCGGGTTCGGCCGCAAGGCGGTCCTGATCGCGCTGGCCGGCATCTACGACCTGCGCCAGCACCGGGACGAGGTGCTCCAGCCGGTGCTGCGCCAGTGGAACGTCTGGGACCGTACCGATCTGCGTGGTGACGGCGAGCGGGCGCGGGAGGAGCTGGCCGCGCAGATGAGCGAGCTGGACACGCAGGCGGCCCGGTTCGAGGAGAAGCGCGACGCCCGGCGGAAACGGCTCGGCGAAAGCTGAGTTGCATTCGGATTGGCCGGATGTTTCGGTTTTGTTCCGATTAACCTCAGCAGTGTGGAGGGGAACAGCCGGCTGTTGATCATGGGTGGGGCTGCCGGTCCCGCCCTGCTGGGCCGGTTCGTCGAACTGGCCGGGGCAGCCGCAGCCCGGATCGTGGTCATCGCGACGGCCAGCGAATCTCCGGAGACGACAGCTGACGCGTACCGCGAAAGGTTCGAAGGTCTCGGCGCCGGCGCGGTCCGCGCCCTGCCTCTCGCCTGCCGTGCCGACGCGAACGCCGCCGCGACCGAGGCCGCGCTGCGTGACGCCACAGGCGTCTTCTTCACCGGCGGCGACCAGGAGCGGATCATCACCGTCCTGGGCGGCACCGCCGTCGACGCGTTGCTGCACACGCTGGTCGCCGAGGGCCGGGTGATCCTCGCCGGGACCAGCGCGGGGGCGGCGATGATGTCGGCCACCATGATCACCGGCGGGGACCGCCCCGGAGTGGCCGCGGACAGCGTGCGCACCGGACCCGGGCTCGAATTCCTGCCATGCGTGCTGATCGATCAGCACTTCGCCGAGCGGGGCCGGCTCAACCGGCTGCTCAGCGCGGTCGCCCGCTACCCCCATGAGCTGGGTGTGGGCATCGACGAGGACACCGCCATCCTGACCGGGGGCGACAGTTTCGAGGTCCTCGGCAGCGGGGCGGTGACGGTGGTCGACGCCGGCGCCGCGACCGACATCCGGGTTCCGCCGTCCGGGCCGATCGCGCTCGCCGGAGCCCGGATCCACGTGCTGCCGGCCGGCTGCACCTTTCACCTCACGGGCCGCCGACCCGTCACCGGCCCGCCTTCCCCAGAACGGGAACGAGCCGCATGAAGATCGAAAGCCTGCGCCGTCTGCGTGGCCCCAACGTCTACCTCTCCCGGCCCGCCGTGGTGGCCCGGCTCCACCTCGGCGACCTGGCCGGAGTGGAGACCACCGACGTCACCGGGTTCACCGAGCGCCTGCTCCGGGCCGTGCCGGGCCTGTCCGAGCACCACTGCGCGGCCGGCACGCCGGGCGGCTTCGTCAGCCGGCTGCGCGGCGGCACCTACTTCGGGCACGTCACCGAGCACGTCACCATCGAGCTCTCCCAGCTGATCGGCCGGGAGATCAGCTTCGGGCGGACCGTCGGCGCCGGGGAGACCGGCGCCTACGACGTGATCATGGAGTGCCCGGTCGACGAGTCACCCGAGTCGTCGGTGCCCGGCGAGTTGTTCCGGGCCGCCATCGACCTGGTCCTGGAGGTGCACGGCGGCGCCGGCCCGTCCGCCGCGGTGTTGTCGAAGCGCCTCACCGGCCTCGCCGGGCTGGCCGAACGCGAGGCCACCGGGCCCAGCACCAGGTCGATCATCGCGGCCGCCCGGCGGCGGGGCATCCCGGTCGAACGGTTCGACGACCTCAGCCTGCTCCGGCTCGGCTGGGGGCACCGGCGCCGGCTGGCGTGGGCCGCGATGACCGACCGGACCAGCGCCGTCGGCGTGGACATCGCCGGGGACAAGCACGTCACCCGGCGGCTGCTCGACGAGGCCGGCGTGCCCGTCGCGCCGGGCGGCGCGGCCGCCACCGTCCAGGACGCCCTGCGGCTGTTCGGTGAGCTGACCGCCCCGGTGGTGGTGAAACCCCGGCACGGCCGCCAGGGACGCGACGTGGCCCTGCACCTGGGCACCGCGGAGGAGGTGGCCGAGGCGTTCGCCGCGGTCGGTGGCGAGGCGGTGGTGGAACAGCAGCTCGACGGGCGCGACTACCGGGTGCTGGTGGTCTCCGGCGAGGTGGTGGCGGCCGCCGAGCGGGTCGCCGCCCACGTCACCGGCGACGGCACGGCCACCGTCGCCGAGCTGGTCGAGCGGGTCAACGCCGACCCGCGCCGCGGTCCCGGGCACTCCCGGGTGCTGACCCGGATCGACCTCGACGAGACCACCGACCGGGTGCTGCGCCGTGCCGGGCTGAGCCGGGAGTCGGTCCCGGCCGAGGGCGGCACGGTCTGGCTGCGCGACACCGCGAACCTCTCCACCGGCGGCACCAGCCGGGACGTCACCGACCAGGTGCACCCGGACGTGACCCGGCTCTGCCAGCGGATCGTCGCGCTGACCGGCCTGGACATCGCCGGCATCGACCTGCGGCTGCCGGACATCGGCGCCCCGCTCCAGCCCGGCGGCGAGCCGGTCACCGCCGGGGTGATCGAGGTCAACGCGGTGCCCGGCCTGCGCATGCACCTGGCGCCGGCACACGGCCGGCCCCGGGACGTGGGCGACGCGATCGTCCGGGCGATGTTCCCGAGCGGGTCCGACGGCCGGATCCCGGCGGTCGCGGTCACCGGCACCAACGGCAAGACCACGGTCACCCGGCTGATCGCCCACCTGCTGGCCGGCAGCGGCATGCGGGCCGGGGTGACCAGCACCGACGGGGTGGTCATCGACGGGCGTACGGTCCAGGTCGCCGACGCCACCGGGCCGCGCTCGGCGCAGATGGTGCTCGGCGACCCGCACGTCGAGGTGGCGGTGCTGGAGACGGCCCGGGGCGGCCTGCTGCGGCGCGGGCTCGGCTACGACTGGTCGGACGTCGGGGTGATCACCAATATCACCGCCGATCACCTGGGCCAGGACGGGCTGGACTCGGTCGAGGACCTGGCGCACGTCAAGGCGGTGGTGGCCGAGCGGGTCCGGGACGGCGGGACGCTGGTCCTCAACGCCGACGACCCGTGGGTGCGCAGCCTGGCCGACCGGCCCCGGGTCCGGGCCGACCGCAAGCGCCTGGTCTGGTTCTCGCTGGATGCGGAGAGCCCGGTGCTGACCGAGCACCTGGCCCGCGGCGGGGCGGCCTACGTGCTGCACGACGGCTGGCTGGTGCAGGCGACCGGGGCGCGGCGGACACCACTGGTCCGGCTGGCCGAGGTGCCCGGGGCGTACGGCGGAGCGGCCCTGCACGTGGCGGCGAACACGCTGGCCGCCATCGCCGCCGCCCGTGCTCTCGGCGCCCGCCCGGAGAACCTGGCCGACCGGCTCGCCGAGTTCGACCCGGCGGTGGCCAACCCGGGCCGGGGCACCCTGTTCCGGCTCGGTGACGTGTCGGTCTTCGTGGACTACGCGCACAACCCGGCCGCGCTGGCCGCCACGCTGCGTACCCTGCACCGGCTGTGGGGCCCGGAGCGCTGCGTGGCCGCCGTGACACTGCCCGGCGACCGGCGTGACGACCTGCTGGCCGCCTCGGCGCAGGTGCTCGCCGACGGCCTGACCCGGGTGGTGCTCTACGAGGACACCGATCTGCGCGGCCGGCCGGCCGGTGAGGTGTCCGGACTGGTGGAGAAGGAGATGCGGGCCCGCCGTCCGCAGCTCACCGCGGTTCGGGCGGACGGCTACCGGGACGCGGTGACCGCGGCGCTGCGGCTGGCCGTACCCGGGGAGGTGGTCCTGGTGATCTACGAGAAGTGGGCGCCGGTGCGGGCCTGGCTGGCCGAGCTGGGCGCGGCGCCGGCCGGTGGGATGCCGGTGCGGGCCGGGGTGGCGGCGCTGCCGTCCCGCCATTCGGCACGCAGGCTGGCCGGAACGCCTGTCCCGAGTTGACAGATCATGGACAGGTTTGATCTCCCTGCGTAGTGATCCTCTGACCTTGGGTGATCCGCTCCGTTATGAAGTCACTCGATTGGTTGAGAGCGAAAGTTCTGACGAAGCGGGCATTCGGTGCACTCTTGGTCACGCTGCGCGTCCGGAGTACCTCTAAAGGGGGGATCACAAGGGCCGACGCACCGTAACGACGCGCAGGTGGATCGCAATGTGACGGGTCGAACTGGCGGCTGATAGGGACTAACATCCTCGCCGTCGATGGGGGATGCTCGGAGTCCGATGGTCGGGCCCGACTCGCCCGGCGTCGGACGGCATGGCGGTGCGGTCCGGCGTTTTCCTCTTGAAGCGCGCATGTGGGGGCACATGAGCACGGCGGACCTGCCCGGTTCGGGATTGCTCGCCGGTCGTTACCGACTGGTCGAGCGTCTCGGCGCAGGCGGGATGTCAGTGGTTTGGCGTGGGTTCGACGAAGTGCTCGGGCGACAGGTCGCGGTCAAGGTCCTGCCACCGTCGACGAGCGCCGACCCGTCGTTCCGGCGCAGGCTGCGGGCCGAGGCCCAGGCCGCGGCGCGGCTCACCCATCCACACATCACCAATGTGTACGACTACGGCGAGGCCACCACGGTCGACGGTGAGCCGGTGCCGTACGTCGTGATGGAGCTCGTCGACGGCGAGTCGCTGGCCGCGGTCCTGGCCCGGGTGCGGACCCTGCCGTGGCCCACCGCCGCCCGGATCGCCGCCGAGGTCGCGGCCGCCCTGGCGTCGGCCCACTCGCGCGGCATCGTGCACCGCGACGTCACCCCGGCCAACGTGATGCTCACCCCGTCCGGCGCCAAGGTGGTCGACTTCGGCATCTCCGCCCTGATCGGGGAGAACGACACCGACCCCGACGGCAGCCTGATGGGCACCCCGGCCTACCTCGCTCCCGAGCGGCTGGAGGGCGGCCAGGTCAGCCCGGCCACCGACGTCTACGCGGTCGGCCTGCTGATCTACCGGATGCTGATCGGCCAGCTGCCGTGGGATGTCGGCACTACCACCGCCCTGCTGCGCGCCCACCAGTATGTGGAGCCCGAGCCGCTGCCCCCGGTGGACGGCCTGCCCCACTCGGTCGACGCGCTGATCGCCCGCTGCCTGGAGAAGCTTCCCGGTGACCGGCCGTCCAGCGCCGAGCTGGCCGGCGCGCTGGCCACCATCTCGGCCGGGGCGCCGCTGGTCACCTCCGGCTTCGACGCGGACTGGGAGGACGGCGAGGACACCTTCATCCTGCCGTCCGGGTACCCGTACTCCGGGTTCGGCCCGGCGGCCGCCGCTGCGGCCATGGCAGCCGGTGACCGGACCACCATGGGCGCCGACCCGTCCACCGCCCCGAGGCCGGCCCAGCACGCGTCGGCTCAGCACGCGTCGGCTCAGCACGCCGCTGCGGCCGCTCCGGCGCCGTTCATGCCGCCCGCCCACACCACCGCCTCGCCCCCGCCGCCGTTGCGGCACGTCGCCGGCGGCCAGTCGCCGTCGTCGGCGCCGCCGGCCGGCCGCCCGCCGAACCGCACGCAGGGCCGGATCCGCCGGATCGTGGTGGTCGCCGGCACGGTTGCCGTGCTGAGCGCCCTCACCTACGGCTGGACGGCTCTCGGCGGCCCGCGCACCGGCGATCCGCAGGCCAACGGGACGCCCGGTCCGGCCGTGGTCCCGCCCACCGGCGAGTGCGTGGTCAGTTACGCGGTCTGGTCGGACGACGGCGTCCGGTTCAAGGCGCAGGTGACCCTGGCCAACCGGGCCAAGACCCCGATCACCGGCTGGAACCTCTGGTTCCTGATGAACGGCGACCAGGTCTTCTCCGGCAACGGCAAGGTCGCCCTCACCCAGCAGGACCGGGTGGTCACGGTCGCCTCGGAGGCCTCGATCCAGCCGCAGCGCACCGTGACGATGCAGCTCACCGGGCGCTACACGGAGAGCAACCAGGCTCCGCTGGTCTTCAAGCTCAACGACGACACCTGCGAGACGTATGTGTCGGAGAAGCCGGGCGAGCCGGCGCGGCCGGTCGAGATCCTGGAGAACGGCCAGGCTCGATTCGCCGACCCGGACACGTCACCGGCCATCTCGGTCGGCCCGAGCGGCAGCGTGATCATCAAGCCGACGCCGACCGGGACCGGTTCGGTGAAGCCGAGTGTGAACCCGCAGCCGGGCACCTCGACCACGACGGCCGGGACCGACCCGACCGGCGGCACCACCACGTCCACCACCCCGCCGCCGCCCTCGCTGCCGCCGTCGCCGGTTACCAGCACCGACAATCCGGGGGTCGGCGAGACCACGACCCCGCCGGTCACCACCACGCCGGCCACGCCGCCCACCCGTAACGACGACTGCGACGAGGAAGTCGACGTCTGCCCGACCACCGGCTCGTAGGAACGGGCAGGTAGTCCGGCCGATCGGCGGCGGAAAACCGGAGGCCGAAGGTCCGACCGTAGCGCTACGGTGAACCTAGACCGACAGGCGCTTCTGCTCCGATCCGGGAGTCCGGATTGCGGCACTTTGGCACGGCGTGGCTGCCGGCCCGTGTGGCACCCGAGCGGATGATGGGCGAGAGCCCGGGTACATCGTGGTGTCAGCCGAGTTCAAGCAGGTCGTCGACATCGGGGAGTTCGACAGAAATGATCAGCACAGCAGTCAAGGATCTGGCCGCCGAGGCGCTCTTCGTCTCCTACCTCCAGCCGTCCCAGAGTCCCTCCCGGACGGCGGTGGAGGAAGCGATCACCACCATGATCCTGCGGTACGGCAGTGACGGATGTGCCGCCGGTGTGGCGGAGGAGTTCGGCGATCACCCGGAGATCGCGGTGCAGCGGATGGTCTGGGTGCACGAGGAGCTGGCCGAGGTGCCGGCGCTGCGCGCCCCGGCCCTGCACTGAGAACTCGATCTTCGCGAACCCGGCCGTGAAACTGCGGCCGGGTTCCGTGTTTAAACCTCGTTGGTCCGTGGTGGTCCTCTCAGGCCTGAGGTTTTTCATGAAAAAACTCCACAAAAGCAACCAAGTTCGGCTGACGCTGCACCCGTAGGCGGCCACTGTTCTTCTCGTAAGCCGGTTTCATCAGCCGGTTAGTACCAGCGAGGAGGACTACGTGACCACCACGACCGAACTCCCCGCCACCATCGGCTTGATGCACGACGTGCCCTCTGCGCGTGACATCGAGGACCTGATCCGCGAGAACATGCCGATGGTTGGCCATCTGGTCCGGGAACTACTCAACCGGGTGCCCGGCCATGTGCACGCAGATGACCTCTCATCGGCCGGTTTCGCGGCTCTGCTCGGCGCGGCCCGCTCCTTCGACGTGACCCGTGGCATCCCCTTCCACCGCTTCGCCGCGGTCCGGATCCGGGGCGCCCTTCTCGACGAACTCCGCGGACAGGACTGGGCCAGCCGATCGGTGCGGGCCCGGGCCCGGCGTGCCGCCACGGCGCGTCAGGAGCTCACCGGAGCGCTCGGCCGTACGCCCAGCGACGCCGAAGTGGCCGAGATGCTCGGCATCGGCGTCAATGAGCTGGCCAGCGTCGAGGACGACGTGCAGAAGGCCTCGCTGCTGAGCCTCCAGGGATTCCCCACCGGAGCAGCCGAGGAGATGGTGCCGGAGACTTCCGAAGGACCCGAGGACCTGCTCCTCAAGCGGGAACGCCTCGGCTATCTGCACCAGGCCATCCAGGCCCTGCCGGAACGGCTCCGGCAGGTGGTGCAGGAATCCTTTCTGCAGGAACAACCGCTGAGCGAGGTGGCGGCCCGGCTCGGCGTCACCGAGTCCCGGATCTCCCAGCTGCGCACCGAGGCGCTGAGGCTGCTCCGGGAGGGCCTGAACAGCTCGCTCGCGCCGGAACTGCTGACCGTGGCCGCGGGGGGACCACGGACCAGGAAAGGCTGCCTGCAGCGCCGGCGCAGCGAATACTTCGCGAAGGTCGCCCAACAGGGCAGCCTGCACACCAGGCTGGCGCTGACCGACAGCCACGGCGTGCCGATCGCGGTCGCGGCCTGAGAGTGGCTTGCGGTGGGGCTCCCGCCGCTGTCTCAGCCGGTTCGAGACAGCGGTGCGAGCCCCATTGCAAGCCGCACGGAGCCGAGACCGCACCACGGGTCGAGCGCCGCCTTGACCTGCCTGATGTCCTCGCCCACGGCGGTCGCCAGCACACCCGGACCGGCCAGCCGCATCGATGCGGCATCCGCCCCGAGCACCGCCGGCTCCGGCAGGTCCGGGCCGGCCAGCACGGCCGTGCCGATCGCCCGGCCACCACCGAGCACCGCCGCGCCGTCCCAGCCCGGAGCCCCCGGGCCGACGGCCAGCTCATGGCGGTAGAGGGCGGCTCCGGCGTACCGGATGAGGGTGTCCGATCGAACCGCGCCGGACGCCTCCTGGTGCCGCCCGCAGACCAGATCGTCGCGCCACAGCAGCGTCCCGCCCTCGGCCACGTCGACCCGCGTCACCACGTCGTGGTCGCAGCCGGCCGCCGCGATCAGCGGCTCCGGCAGCCACCGCAGCGTCCCACCGGCCGCCACCGACGCGGTGACGGTCAGCCGCGACGGCGGCGCGGGCCGGCCCGGCAGCGCCAGCGACGCCGCCACGCTCAGCATCTCCAGCCGGGCGCCCGGCTCCACCACGACGTCCAGCCGTAGCTCGTCGCCACGCAGCGGCCCGGCCGCGCCGCCGACCAGATGGACCGTCAGCCCGCCGCCGGCGGGCCGCCCGGTCCGGCGCAGCAACAGTGGCGACTCGCCGCGCAGCACGGCCAGCCGGGTGCCGCCCCGCCCGTCGCTCGCGGCGACGATCCTGGCTTCCGCCCGCACCTCAGACCCGGGCCGCGACCAGGCCGCGGATCCAGTCGGCGACCGGGGTGGCCTGCTTGTCCTCGGCCAGCGACAGGAAGACCGTGGGCAGCTCGTGCCGCCGGGCCTTCGCGTCGCGGTCCATCACCGACAGGTCGGCGCCGACCATCGGGGCCAGGTCCGTCTTGTTGATCACGAGCAGGTCGGCGGTGGTCACACCGGGGCCACCCTTGCGCGGCACCTTGTCCCCGCCGGCCACGTCGACCACGAAGATCTGCTGGTCGATCAGGCCCTTGCTGAAGGTGGCGGTCAGGTTGTCGCCGCCGCTCTCCACCAGCACCAGGTCCAGCGGGCCGAGCTTCTCCTCGAGGTCCTCGACGGCGTCCAGGTTGGCCGAGATGTCGTCGCGGATCGCGGTGTGCGGGCAGCAGCCGGTCTCCACGGCGCGGATCCGCTCGGCCGGCAGCACACCGTTGCGCAGCAGGAAGTCGGCGTCCTCGGTGGTGTAGATGTCGTTGGTGACGACCGCCAGGCGGATCTCCGCGCCGAGCGCCCGGCACAGCGCCGCGACCAGGGCGGTCTTGCCCGAGCCGACCGGGCCGCCGATGCCGATGCGCAGCGCCCGGGGGCCCTCGCCCAGCGGCGTGTGCGGGTCGACGCCCGGATCCGGGTGGGTGTGCGGAACCTCGTCGGGACCGTGTTCGTGCAGTTCGGGGTGCATTCTTTCCTGCCTTTCAGGGTGCGGGTGAAACAGCCACCTCATGAGGCGAAGAGGCGGACCTCCCAGGTGGCGTGGTGCTCGGCGCCGATGTCGAGCAGGGGAGCGCCCGCGGCCGGCAGCTCGTCGACCGGGTCACCGGACCGGGCCGCGGCCGCCGCGGCGATCCGGTCACATTCGGGGGCCAGCCGGGCCAGCAGCGCGTGTACGGCGTACGGATCGAGCCCGAGGAGCCGGACCCCGGCGCTCGCCGAACCGGTCACCAGACCGTGCGCGGCAGCGATCGCGGCCTCGGCGGGCATCAGCCCGGCCGCCGCGGCCAGAGCGCCCAGAGCGACGGGCTGGTGCGGCTCCCGGCCGATCGCGCCGACCGGCCACATCGCCCGGCCGGCCCGCAGCAGCGCCCGGCCCTGTGCCCGGGACGCCTTCCGCAGCGCCGGGGACGGGGTGCGGGCGTCCAGGCCGGCGTCCAGCTCCGCCGCACGCCCGGTGTCGGCGCAGGCCGCGGCCGCGAACGCCGCCGAGACCAGGCCGCTGGTGGCGAGTTTCCCGCGCAGGAAACCGTCCAGCCCGCCGATGTCGCGGACCCGGCCGTTGGCGATCTGCGGCTCCAAGCCACCGGAGTGCGCGTGCCCGCCGGAGGGGAGCCGCCCGTCGGCGAGCAGGAGAAGCGTGGCGAGGCTCATTCAGAACAGGAAGTAGCGCTGGGCCATCGGCAGGGCGTCCACCGGGTCCGGCTCGATCACCTGGCCGTCGATGCGCACCTCGAACGTGTCCGCCTTGACCTCGATCCGGGGCATGGCGTCGTTCAGGGGCATGTCGGCCTTGCCGACCGAGCGGGTGTCACCGACCGGCACCAACGCCCGTTTCACCCCGATCCGGTCGCTGAGCAGCGCGTCGATGGCGGCCGGGGCGACGAACGCGAGGGACGTCTGTGCCGGGACCACACCGTAGGCGCCGAACATCGGCCGGGGCAGCATCGGCTGCGGCGTCGGGATCGAGGCGTTCGCGTCACCCATCTGCGCGCAGGCGATCATGCCGCCCTTCAGGACGACCGCTGGCCGTACCCCGAAGAACGCCGGGTCCCAGAGGACCAGGTCGGCGAGCTTGCCCGGTTCGACCGACCCGACCTGGGCGTCCATGCCGTGCGCGCGGGCCGGACAGATCGTGTACTTCGCGACGTACCGCTTGGCCCGGTTGTTGTCCGCGGCGCCGTCGCCGGCCAGGCTGCCGACGCGGGCCTTCATCACATGCGCGGTCTGCCAGGTACGGGTGACGACCTCACCGACCCGGCCCATGGCCTGCGAGTCCGACCCGATCATCGAGATGGCGCCCAGATCGTGCAGGTAGTCCTCGGCGGCCATGGTGGACGGCCGGATCCGGCTCTCGGCGAACGCCAGGTCCTCCGGCACCGACGAGTTCAGGTGGTGGCAGACCATCAGCATGTCCAGGTGCTCGCTGAGGGTGTTGCGGGTGTACGGCCGGGTCGGGTTGGTCGACGACGGCAGGATGTTCGGGTGCGATGCGACGGTGATGATGTCCGGCGCGTGGCCGCCCCCGGCGCCCTCGGTGTGATAGGCGTGGATCGACCGCCCGGCGATGGCGCGCAGCGTCTCCTCGACGAACCCGGCCTCGTTCAGGGTGTCGGTGTGGATCGCCACCTGCACCCCCGACGCGTCGCACACCTTGAGGCAGGCGTCGATCGCGGCCGGTGTGGTGCCCCAGTCCTCGTGCAGTTTGAAACCGCCGGCGCCGCCGCGCAGCTGCTCCCACATCGACTCGGCGGACATCGTGTTGCCCTTGCCGAGCAGCAGCACGTTGATCGGCCAGGTGTCCAGGGACTCCAGCATCCGGGCCAGGTGCCAGGAGTTCGGCGTGACGGTGGTGGCCTTGGTGCCCTCGTCCGGGCCGGTGCCGCCGCCGATGATGGTGGTGATGCCGGCGGCCAGCGCGGTGTCCAGGATGGTCGGGCTGATCAGGTGCACGTGGCTGTCGATCGCGCCGGCCGTGAGGATCTTGCCGTTGCCGGCCAGGATCTGGGTGCCGGGGCCGATCACCAGGTCGGGGTGCACGCCGTCCATGGTGTCCGGGTTGCCGGCCTTGCCGATGGCGACGATCCGGCCGTCGCGGATGCCGACGTCGGCCTTGACGATGCCCCAGTGGTCGAGGACGACGACCCCGGTGATGACGGTGTCCGGGGCGCCCTCGGCGCGGGTGGCCCGGCCCTGGCCCATGGATTCGCGGATCACCTTGCCGCCGCCGAAGACGACCTCGTCGCCGGGGACCGGGCCGGAGCTGCGGTCCTCTTCGATCTCGATCAGCAGGTTGGTGTCGGCGAGCCGGATCCGGTCACCCTTGGTGGGCCCGAGCAGCGCCGCGTACCGGCTGCGCTCCAGAGAGGTCACGCTGCTCCTCCGAGGTTGATCTTCAAACTGGCCGGGGGCGTCATCGGGGGCTCCCGTTGTGCTCGCCCTCGCCGGTGTCCTCGTCGAGGGAGCCGGCCGGCTCGATGTCGGTGGGGTCGGGCTGGGGCGGCGGCGCGGGCTTGTCGAGCGGCCCGCCGGCCAGGCCGCGCAGGCCCGGGACGATGCGGCCGCCGGCCAGCGCCACCAGGGTGATGTCGCGGGGGATGCCGGGCTCGAACCGCACCGACGTCCCGGCCGGGATGGCGAGCCGGTGTCCCCAGGCGGCGGTCCGGTCGAACTCCAGAGCCGCGTTGGACTCGGCGAAGTGGAAGTGCGAGCCGACCTGCACCGGCCGGTCACCGGTGTTGCGTACGGTCAGGTCGATGGCCGGCCGGCCGGCGTTGATCTCGATGTCGCCGTCGCCGAAGATGACCTCACCCGGGATGATGCCGCTCATGAGATCGGCCCGTGCACGGTGACCAGCTTGGTGCCGTCCGGGAAGGTCGCCTCGACCTGCACCTCGGCCAGCATCTCGGGCACGCCGTCCATGACGTCCTCCCGGGTGAGCACCCGCCGCCCGGCGTCCATCAGCTCGGCGACGGTACGCCCGTCGCGCGCCCCTTCCAGCAGGAAGGCGGTGATGATGGCGGTGGCTTCCGGATAGTTGAGCCGCAGGCCCCGGTCTCGCCGCCGCTGGGCGACGTCGGCCGCGACGTGGATGAGCAGGCGTTCCTGCTCGTGCTGGCTGAGGAACAAAGGGAACCTCCTGCTGATCGCGCCACGGAATGCTCGCAGGTGGAAGTTTCGGACGTGTAACCCCGGATTGATCAAAACATGGAACGGCCCCGCCATCGCGCGCTTCCACGCGGTGACGGGGCCGTTTCCGAACTGTTTACTTCGGTAGCCGTGCGCTCAGCAGGGGCGCCAGCATCGCCGAGTACTTCGTGGTGATGTGGTCGTCGTCGCGCCACACCAGCACGTTGCCGACCAGGGCCGGGCAGGAGTCGGTGGTGCAGAACCAGGGGAGCGCGTCGATCATCTGCACGCCGTTGCGCTTCGCGTTCTGCTCGACCAGCACCTGCCGCTGCGGCTGGACGATCGACTCGATCGCCGGAGCGACGCAGCGGGAGACCTTGTCCGAGTGCTCGGCCAGGCACTCCGGCGCGTTGTAGCCGGGCCACGGGGTGTCCCGGATCTGCACCAGCTTGGTCCGCGTCCCCTTGATCGCCTTGTAGGTGGCGTCCCAGCCGGCCGCCCACTCGGCGTCGAGCTTCGCGCCGCTGGGCCGGGCGCCGGCGGCGTCGACGAGCGGGTTGCCGTCGTTGCCGCTGGAGGACATCACCACGAGGTACGGCTGCGCCTTCTTGATCTCGGCGAGCACCTCGGCCCGCCAGGTCGGGCACTCGCTGTAGACGCGCTTGAGCCCGGGGCTGAAGGTGACCACCGAGGCGGCGTTGCACGCACTCTTGGTGCGGACCTCCAGTTTCCAGCCGCGCTCCTGGGCGACCGCCTGGACCGCCGGGAACCAGTGCGCGGCGTGCGAGTCGCCGAAGAGGAACACGGTCCGGGCGCCGGCCGGGTCGCCGTACACGCACGGGTTGGGCGCCGCCGCGTCCAGATAGTCCAGGTGGCACCGGTCGTTGTAGTAGTCCGGCTTGTCCTTGCGGGCGTTCTGCACCTTCGGCGTGGTGTTGGACGGCAGTTTGCCGGTGCCGACCGAGGCCGCGATGATCCGCTGGAGCTCGGCCTCCGGGTCGGTGGCGCCGGCGACGGCCTTGGCGGTGTCCACCGCCGGCGCGCCCTTGGCCAGCTGCGGCGGCTTCATCGCGCCGGCCTGGGCGACCAGGGCGGCGAAGCAGGACAGCGCCAGGCCGACGGCCAGGCCGCGGCGGGCCTTGGCCTTCACCCACGACTGGTTCCGGGCCGGGTTCTCGATGAGGTGGTACGACCCGATCGCCAGCACCAGAGCGCCGGCGGCCAGGCCCAGGTTGAGCGGCACGTTCGGCTCGACGTCCAGCATGTGCGGCACGATCATGAGGACCGGCCAGTGCCACAGGTACCAGCTGTACGAGTACCGCCCGATCTGCTGGAACGGCCAGGTCCGCAGGACGGTGGCGGCGCTGCCGCTCGGGCCGGACGTGCCACCGGCGATGATCGCGGCCGCGCCGAGCACCGGCAGCAGAGCGGCGTAGCCGGGGAACGGGGTCTCCTCGTTGTAGAGGAACGCCGACACGATCACGGCTGCCATGCCGGCCCAGGTCATGCCGGCGGCCAGCCCGCGGGGGAGCCCGGCCAGCCGGGTCGCGCCGACCGCGATCAGCGCGCCGACCGCCAGCTCCCAGGCGCGGGTGTGCGCTCCGAAGTAGGCCCACGGCGCCGACGTCGAGGTCTGCAGGACGCTGACCGTGAGTGACGCCACGACCACCAGCACCAGCGTGACGACGACCGGGGCCCGGCGCTTGCCGAAGACCAGCGCGAAGATCAGCAGCAGGAGCGGCCAGACCAGGTAGAACTGCTCCTCCACCGCGAGCGACCAGAAGTGCTGGAGCGGGGAGGGCTCGGCGCTGGCGTTCATGTACTGGACGCCCTCGTTCGCCAGGCGCCAGTTGATCCCGTAGAAGGTCGCGTAGATCGCGTCCAGTGAGATCGCCTTGAACCGGGTCGCCGGCAGCCACAGCCAGGCCGCGGTCACGGTGACCAGCAGGACCACCGTCGACGCGGGCAGCAGCCGGGTGGCCCGCCGGGCGTAGAAGGTGGCCAGCGAGACGGTCCCGGTGCGGCTCAGCTCCTTGAGCAGCAGCGTCGTGATCAGGAAGCCGGAGATCACGAAGAACACGTCGACACCGACGTATCCGCCTTCGAGGCTGGTGATCCCGGCGTGCGAGAGCACGACGAGGGTCACCGCGATGGCGCGCATTCCCTCGATATCCGGTCGGAAACCGAGGTGCGGAGGCGCAGTGGGGGAGGCTGTCCCCGGCCGCGCACTGTGGAGCTGGGCGTCGTAAGTGACCGACATGTCCTACCTAGCGATGAGTGACCGGCCGGGATCGGGGGCCGAGCTTACCTGCGGCGACACAGGTCTTCCACAGCCGGTTCATCACAACTTCATAGTGAGGCCAACTCACACCCGGGCGGCCACTCCGTCGATCAACAGCTCCACCGCGAGCGCGAAACCGGCGTCGTCCGCCTGCCCGGAACCGATCAGGCGCCGCATCGTGCCGTTGACCTCGGTGTGCAGCAGTCCGCCGACGAGTACGGCGAGGACCGCGCCGGTCCGCTCGACCTCGGTCTCGGGCAGTCCCGCGGAGCGCAGCACGGTGCACAGGGTCCGCCACATCGGGCCGTCGCGCTGGATGAAGTCGTCACTCGCGAAGGCGTACCGGATCAGGTGGCGGTGGGCGAGGCTGAGCGACCGGAACTCGTACGCCAGATTGCGCAGTTGTTCCTGCCATGTTCCCTCGCCGACCGCGATGTGACGTGCGCCATCGGTCACCAGAACCGTGATGCCGTCCAGAAGGGCCGCTTTGTTCTCCACGTGGTGGTAGATCGACATCGGATTGACGTGGAGCTGAGCAGCGAGTTTGCGCATGCTCAGGGCCTCCACGCCCTCCGCGTCGACGATATTCAGGGCCGCTTGGAGGATTGCGGACTTTGTTAAACGTTGATCACCGGACTTCGCGGGCTCAGCCATACGCCGTATGGTAGTTGCCATACACCGTATGGCTGAGGAGGATCCCCCGTGAGCGCCGCGATTCCCACCCCCCGCGGACTGCCGATCGTCGGCAATGGACTGCAGGTGCCGGTGGAGGGCACGCACCGGTTCTTCGCCGACCTGGCCGCGCAGCACCCCGACGGCATCTACCGGCTCAACCTGGCCGGCCGGCACGTCGTCTTCATCCACGACCCCGACCTGGTCGCCGAGGTCTGCGACGAGTCCCGCTTCTACAAGCCGATCGACCCGCCGCTCGCGCACGTCCGCGACTTCGCCGGTGACGGCCTCTTCACCGCGCGTGAGGAAGAGGAGGTGTGGGGCCAGGCGCACCGGATCCTGCTGCCCGCCTTCAGCCAGCGGTCGATGAAGGCGTATTTCCCGCAGATGCTGGAGATCGCCACCAACCTGACCGGCGCGTGGTCCGGGCGGACCGAGGTGGACGTCGCCGACGACATGACCCGCCTCGCCCTCGACACCATCACGCTCGCCGGGTTCGGGCAGCAGTTCCGCTCCTTCGAGCAGGCCGAGCTGCACCCGTTCCTCCAGGCCATGGGCAACGCGCTGACCGAGGCGATGAACCGGACCCGCCAGCTGCCGATGGTCACCGGGCTGAAGAAGCGGGCCGATGCGGCGTACAAATCGGATATCGCGGTTATGCAGGACACCGTCGACGAGGTGATCCGGGCGCGCCGGGCCTCCGGCGAGAAGTCGAACGACCTGCTCGGCCTGATGATCGAGGCCAGCGACCCGCTCACCGGCGCCCGGCTCTCCGACGAGAACATCCGCAACCAGGTCCTCACCTTCCTGATCGCCGGGCACGAGACCACCAGCGGCACCCTCTCCTTCGCGCTGCACCACCTGATGCGCAACCCGCACGTGCTGGCCCAGGCCTACGCCGAGGTCGACCGGATCCTGCCCGGCGACACCGTGCCCACCTACGAGCTGATCATGAAGCTCGACGTGATCCCGCGGATCCTCGACGAGACGCTGCGCCTGCACTCGCCGATCACCGCGATCGGCCTGGCCTCCCGGCAGGCGACGACGCTCGGCGGCCGCTACGAGATCCCCGCGCATCAGAAGATCGCGGTCATCCTCAAGCCGCTGCACACCCACCCGTCCGCGTGGTCCGACCCGGAGACGTTCGACATCGACAGGTGGCTGCCCGAGGCCAAGGCGCAGCACCACCCGCACGCGTACAAGCCGTTCGGCAACGGCGAGCGGGCCTGCATCGGCCGCCAGTTCGCGCTCACCGAGGCCCGGCTCGCGCTGGCCATGCTGCTCCAGCGGTTCGCCATCGCCGACCCGGCCGGCCACCAGCTCCAGATCAAGCAGACCCTCACCATCAAGCCCGACGGTTTCCGGCTGCGGGTCCGTCCCCGTCTCGAGCACGAGCGCCTGTCCTTCGGCGAGGCGGTCGAGGAGACGTCCGAGACGGTCGAGGTCCAGGCTTCTGGGGTACGGCTACGCGTCGCCTACGGGTCCAACCTGGGCACGTCCGAGGACCTGGCCCAGCAACTGGCCGACCGGGCCCGGCGGTCGGGTTTCGACGTGACCGTGCAGACCCTCGACGAACTCGCGTCCGGCCTGCCCTCGGACGGGCTGCTCGCCGTCGTCACGTCCAGCTACAACGGCAAGGCGCCGGACAACGCGCAGGCCTTCGACGACCTCGACATCCCGGCCGGGACACTCGGCGCCGTGCGATTCGCGGTGCTGGGCAACGGCAACACCCAGTGGGCGACCTACCAGGCGTACCCCCGACGGGTCTTCGAAAAGCTCGCCGCGGCCGGCGCTCAGCCGCTGGTCGACCGCGGTGAGACGGACGCCGCCGGCGACTTCGACGGCATGGCGCAGAGCTGGCTCAACGGGCTGTGGAGCGCGCTGGCGGCCGAGTTCGGCGCGGACTCGCAGGGCGACAGTGGCCCGCGGTACAGCGTCGAGGTGCTCGGCGAGGACCAGATCCGTCCGGCCGTCGTCTCCGCCCAGGCCCACCCGGTCCTGGTCATGTCGGTGGAGGAGCTGGTCGGCGACCCGGCCGGCCTGTGGGACTTCAGCCGCGAGGCGCCCCGGCCCGGCGTCAAGGCGATCACCGTCCAGCTGCCGGAGGGGGTCACCTACACCGCGGGCGACCACCTGGCCGTGTTCGCCAAGAACGATCCGGAGCTCGTCGACTGGGCGCTGCACACCCTGCGGGTCTCCCGCGACCTGGTGATCCGGCTCGGACAGGCCGGCGAACGGCCGACCGGACTGCCGATCGGCGTGCCGGTCACCGCCGGGTTGCTGCTCACCGACTTCGTCGAGCTCCAGGAGCCGGCCACCCGCGGGCAGATCGCGGTCCTCGCCGAGCACACCGAGTGCCCGTGGACGACCCGGCAGCTGACCGCGTGGACCACCTCGGCCGACCTGTACGCCGACGAGATCCTGGCCAAGCGGGTCTCGGTGCTGTCCCTGCTGGAGCGGTTCCCGGCGGTCGAGCTGCCGTTCGCGGTCTTCCTCGAACTGGTCGGCACGATCAAGCCCCGGTTCTACTCGATCTCGTCGTCACCCACCGTCGACCCGTCCCTGGTGACGATCACGGTCGGCCTGGTCGACGGGCCGTCCCGCACCGGCAACGGCCGCTACCGCGGCATGTGCTCCCAGTACCTGGCCCGGCTGTCGCCCGGCGACGTCTTCTACGGCCACGTCCGGGTGCCGGCGCCGCCGTTCCGGCTGCCTGCGGACCCGGCCACCCCGATGATCCTGATCGGACCGGGCACCGGGTTCGCTCCGCTGCGCGGCTTCCTTCAGGAACGCGCCGGTACGCCCACCAGCGGCCCCGCCAAACTGTTCTACGGCTGCCGGCACCCGTCGCACGACTGGCTGTACCGGGCCGAGATGGAACAGTGGGCCGCCGACGGGGTGACCGACCTGCACCTGGCGTTCTCCGCGGTCGACGGCCACCCGCACCGGTTCGTCCAGGAGGCCCTCGCCGATCAGGGCGACGCCGTGTGGGACCTGCTCGAACAGGGCGGCCACATCTACCTGTGCGGTGACGGCGCCCGGATGGCCCCGGCCGTCCGCGACGAGCTGTACGCCATCTTCCGCCGCCACACCGGCGGAACCGCGGTCGAGGCCGAGGCGTGGCTGCGCTCCCTGGAGGCGGCGGGCCGCTACCAGCAGGACGTCTTCGCCTGATCCGTCACCACGTGCCGACCCGTCCGTCACCACGTGCCGGCCCACGGTCCGGTCCAGGCCGCGAGCCGGCCCAGACCGCGAGCCGTCGCTCACCGCTGGAATGCGGGCGGCTTTACCTGGCTGAGCGACGGCTGGGGCTGCGAGGGACCGCGAGCCGTCGCTTACCGCTGGAATGCGGGCGGCTTTACCTGGCTGGGCGACGGCTGGGACCGCGGGCCGTCGCTTACCGCTGGAATGCCGGTGGCTTTACCTGGCTGAGCGACGGCTGGGACCGCGGGCCGTCGCTCACCGCTGGAATGCGGGCGGCTTTACCTGGCTGAGCGACGGCTGGTCTAGCCCTGGGCGTCGTCGCCCGGTTCGGTGGTGTCGTCGTTCGGCTCGCCGGTCTCGGCGGGCGTCGTCGCCGTCGCGGTCGGCGTGGTGGTTTCAGCAGTCGTCTCGGTGGCGGTCGGTTCGGTGGTCGCCGTGGGCGCGGCCGGCCGGGTGGCCGTCGCCGTGTTCGTCGGCCGGTCGTCGTTCTCCGTCGGCGCGGTTCGTTCCGGCCGGGTCGTCTCGCGGTCCTCGTCGCCGCCGGCGGCCGGGGCTTTCGCCGATCGCGGCGCGGAGCTCACCGGCGCGGCCGGGGCGTTCGTCGTCGGCTTCGGCTCGTCGGCGAACCAGCCCATCGGATCCGCCGCGACCAGCACCCCCAGCCCGCCCAGCAGGGCCACTGCGGCCAGCGCCAACAGTGGCAGAAGCCGGCGGCGGCCGATCGTGGTCCCAGTTGTCGCGCCCGCGCCGGGCGGAGCCGGTGCCGCCGGCCTGGTCGTCGTGGCGGCGCCACCGGCCACCGTCGGCCGGGCGCCGGGCGGGCCGGTGCCGGCGGTGATGGCCGGCTGGGTCTCCGCGGCTGCTCTCTGCCGGGGGAGGTTCGTGGCACCGGTCCCGGCGGGCGTGCCCGGCGCGGTGTCATCGAGCACGTGACCGATCACGGTGTCGTCGAGGGGCTGCATCCCGAGGACGCCGATCCAAGGTGATCCGGCCCGGGTTGCGGTGAGGTCGTCCGGCCCGGCGGGCGATCCGGCGGCTTCCTGGGCTGCGGAGCCTGTGCCGGGGAGCGGGGAGCCTGCGCCGGGGACGGCGGAGCCCACGCCCGAGGAGGTGGCGGCCGCGTGTGCCGCCTCGGCCATCACGCCGGCTGACGGGAAACGGTCCTCGGGCTTCTTGGACAGGGCGATCCGGACCATCTCCCGGACGTCCGGCGGCACGTCGCCCGGCAGTTCCGGCGGTTCGTCCTCCAGGTGCTGGAGCGCGATCGCGATCGGGTTGCGGCCCTCGAACGGCGGATGCCCGGCCAGGCAGTGGTAGGCGAGGGCGCCGAGCGCGTACACGTCGGCGGGTGGCCCGGCCACATGCTGCGCGACCTGCTCCGGCGCGATGTAGAGGGCGGTGCCGACCACCTCGTCCACGCCGGTGACCGTGCCCGAGTGGGCCGACCGCGCCACCCCGAAGTCGACCAGCACCACGGTGCCGTCCGGTTCGATGAGCAGGTTGCCGGGTTTGACGTCCCGGTGGACGATCCCGGCCTCGTGTGCCGCTTCGAGGGCGTGGGCCGCCTGCGCCACCACCGACATGGTCTCGGCGGGGGAGAGGCGGCCGCGTTCGGCGAGCACCCGGTTCAGCGGTTGCCCCTCGACCCGGGCCATCACCAGATAGGCGTCCTCGACCGCGGTGTTCCCGAAGTCGTAAACCGGCACCACACCCGGATGGCGCAGTGCCGCGAGAGCCTGCGCCTCGTGCCGGAACCGCCGCTGGAAGCCGGGATCGGTGGCCCGGTCGGCGAGCAGCGTCTTCACCGCGACCGCCCGCCCGAGCACCGTGTCGGTGGCCTGCCAGACCTCACCCATGCCACCGGCGGCGATCCGGTCGTCGAGCCGATAGCGTCCGCCGAGCAACTCTCCGGTGTGAGGCATGGATGTCCCTCTACCCAGGAGAGCCTCCGCCTACCCGTCCGCGGAGGGGTGTCTCAGGCGCCGGTGTAGAGGACGGCGTCGATCTCGATGTCGAAGCCGACCAGTGGGACCGGCAGGGTGGTGCGTACCGGCAGGTGGTCGCCCTTGAGGTATTCGCGGTAGATCTCGTTCATCTCCGGGAAGTCGCCGAAGTCGCGCAGGTAGACCCCGACCCGGACGGCGTCGTCCAGGCTGGCGCCGGCCGCCTCGGCCACCGCGGCCAGGTTGCGGAAGGCGGCGTGCGCCTGCTCGGCGAAGGTGCCGGTCACCCGGGTGCCGTCGGGTAGCGCCGGGATCGCGCCGGCCAGGTAGATGGTGTCGCCGGCGACGACGGCGTGCGAGTACGGGCCACCGGCGGGCGCCGCCTTGTCGGTGATCACAGCGCGCTTGGGCATCAGGAACTCCTCGGATCGGAACTAGGAAGGGAAGGGGTGGATCTGGGGAACTGTTCGGCCAGGCCGTCCACGTCGACCAGCGGCGTGGCGAGCAGGGTGCGGATGTCGTGTTCGCGGCGGTGCAGGGCGGCCCGCTGCGCGCCGGTGAGCGGGATCCACGGCGGCGGATCGGCGGGCAGCCGCGGTGGCAGAGGGCGGCCGGCCACGTACGTCGCCCGGTTGTGCAGCCTTGCCGGTGAGACGCGGACCTGCCGGTGCGCGTCGACGACGGTGAGCGGCTCGTCGCGTACCTCAAAGATCGCGAAGTCGGCGGGATCACCGACGGTGAGGGAACCGCCGGGCAGGCCCAGCGCCCGCGCCGGGTGTTCGGTGACCGCCGCGATCACCTCGGGCAGTGTGACGCCGCAGGCGAGCAGTTTGGCCATCGTGGTCGGCAGGTCGAAGACCGGGCCGTGCAGCGACCGGGCGTGCAGGTCGGTGGAGATCGTGTACGGCCGCAGGCCCGAAGCCAGTTGTTCCTCCAGCACGTCGAAGGCGAAGCCGCCGGACCCGTGCCCGAGGTCGAGCAGCACGCCTCGGCCGACGGCCTCGCGGACCGCCGGCCCGAGCGGCGCGGCGATCCCGCTGGCGCAGTGGGTCACCAGGTCGCCGGGCCGCAGCAGGTCGAGCACCTCGTCGAGGGCGGGCGGCGCGGCGCCGATGTGGACCATGACCGGGACCCGGCATGCTTCGGCGGCGGCCAGCCCCCGGCGCAGCGGCTCGACCCCGTTGGCGCCGACGGTCTCCCGGTCGATGCGCACCTTGACGCCGTGGAACAGCTCCCGGTCGGCCTGAATGGTGTCGACCGCCAGCGCGACGTCGCAGTTGTCCAGGTCGCGGCTCTCGCCGGTGCGCCCGGCCAGGCCGACCGCGGAGATGTTGAGCAGGGCCCGGATCCGGACCCCGGCGGTACGGGCGACCGCGCGCAGCCCGGCCGCCGTGTAGGCGCCCGCCGACCCGGCGTCCACCCAGGTGGTGACACCTGATCGCCAGGCGATCGGATCCGGGTCGATGCCCCAGTAGCCGGGCCCGACGTGGGTGTGCAGGTCGATCAGGCCGGGGGTGATCAGGCAGCCGGTCACGTCGACGACGGTGCGCGCGGTTCGGGGCAGGTCGCCGACGGCGGCGATCCGGCCGTCCCGGACGGCGAGGTCGCCGGGTGTGCCGCCGGTGAGCAGCAGGTCCCAGGTCATCGGGCGGCGTCCAGGGCCGGGGTGATGGCGAGCCGGTACAGCCGGGTCGGGCGGCCTTTTCGGCTCTCCTGCGCGCTGCCGGTCTCGATCACCAGGTCGGCGCTGGTCAGTTTGCGGATCAGCCGCCGGCCGCTGGGGTCGGTGATGCCGAGTGTGCGGGCGAGTTCGGCCGGGGACAGCGGCTGGCCGTCGAGGTTGCGTTCGATCGCGGCGAGCCGGGACAGGGTGGCCGGGCTGAGACCGGCCCGCCCGGCCAGGCGCTCGATCTCGCCGTGCTCGCGGTAGGTGTAGGTGAGCGGGGCGGCCGACGCGCCCATCGGCCCGATCGACATCCCGTCGCCGGTGAACAGGTAGGCGCCCGGGTCGGCGTCCTGCTCGGCCCGGGCCGCGGCCCGTTCGGCGAGGGTGACGCTGAGCCGGGCCGAGGCGCCGATGCCGAACCCGGCGACGGCCCGGATGCCCAGCGCCTCCCGGGCCTCGGCCAGGACGGGCAGGCCCACCCAGTGCTGGGTGACGCTTTCGAAGAGCGCGGCGGGCGCGAAGACCAGCACCCCGCGTGCGCCGCGATGGTCGATCCAGGCGTCGGCGAACTCGGGGGTGTTCAGCAGCAGGTGCTGGAGCCCGACCCGGGCCCGGTCCAGGTCGGTGCTCTGCTCGGGTTTGGCCACCAGGAACAGCGCGGCGGCGAAGCGCTGGCCGTCGGCCCGTTTGGTGTGGATGCGCAGGGCGAGCTCGTGCAGGTCGGCGCGGATGGTGCCGGGGGTGGCCAGGGCGTGCAGCACGGCGGTCCGGCCGTCGAGGGCGGCGGCCACCCCCATCCGGACGCTGATCACGTACGGCGCGCCGGTGCGCTCCAGATGTTCCCGGTGGAAGTCGACGACCTCGGAGACCGGCTGGTCCGGGTCGAACGGGAGCGCCGAGATCGCCGTCCGGTCCAGGTCGAGGGCGGTGGCCACCTCGTCGATCGTCTCGGTGGTGAACGTGTCGACGCTGACCGGGGTGGCCGGCCATCCGTTTCCGCGGGCACGGGCCCAGGCCAGGGCCAGGTCGAGCGCGGCCGAACGGGTGACGGTGACCGGGAGGTCGGCCGGGATCAGGTCGCGGGCCCTCGCGTACGGCACCAGGCCGAGGAGCAGCCCGTCCAGCCGGTGGTCGCGGAGCAGCCCGGTCACCCGGTCGCGGATCTCGTCCTCGCGCTCGTAGACCGCCCAGGCGAACTCGACGCCGCTGAGCGTGCCGGCCGCGTCGGCGAAGCGTGCCCGGTGGCTGGCGTGCACCACCAATCCGATCATGCCGGCCCCGTCTCGTTCTCAAGTAGTTCGTTATTGCCGTCGTAGCGTCGCTGACCAACCCCGCTTGGTCAAGTCACTCTTGACGATCGCATGGTCAGGGCCGCACGCTAGGTCGCATCGATAACGAACTATTAACGAACCTGGTTCGTATGGAGCGCTCATGAGACTGCGACTCGCGGCGGCTGCCGCACTAGCCCTGACGATCACCGCCTGCGCCCCGTCCACCTCGTCCCCGTCCACCGGCCCGGCCGACGGCGGTCCCCGGACCGGCGCGCTCAAGGTGTGGCTCTTCGACGAGCCCAACCGCGCCCCGAAGGAGGCCGTGGTCAAGGAGGCGGTCGCCGAGTTCACCGCCGCGCACCCGGACACCACCGTGGAGATCCAGTACATCGCGGTGGACACCCGCAGTGAGCGCTTCAAGGGCGCGTTCAACGACCCGGCCAGCGCGCCGGACGTGGTCGAGTACGGCAACACCGACCTGCCCGAGTACGCGGCAGCCGGCGGCCTGGCCGATCTTGGGACGACGGTCCAGGGCTGGTCCGAGGGCGCCGACCTCTCCGCCGAGGCCAAGGCCAGCGCCACCTACCAGGGCACCCTGCTCGGCATTCCGTGGTACCTGGGCGTCCGCGCCCTCTACTACCGCACGGACGTCTTCGAGGAGCTCGGCCTGAAGGCGCCGGCGACCCTCACCGAGCTGTCGGCCACCGCGAAGACGATCAGAGCCCGGAAGCCCGGGATGTTCGGCCTGGCCGTCGGTGGCAAGTACACGTACGGCGCGATGCCCTTCGTCTGGGCCAACGGCGGCGAGCTGACCGAGATCGATTCAGCAGCGTCGAGAACCGGCCTCAAGACCTACACCGACCTGATCGCCGAGGACAACTGCCCGCCGCAGAACTGCGCCGACCTGACCGGCGGCAAGACCGTCGAGCTGTTCGCCAGTGGCAAGGCTGCGCTGGGCATCCTCGGCAACTTCAACCGGGCCGCCGTCGACGCCGGCGCGGCCAAGGGGAAGTACACGGTCGTCCCGCTGCCCGGCCTCACCGCGGGCTCGATCGCGCCCGCCTTCGCCGGCGGCAACAACCTCGGCATCATGAAGAACGCGCAGCGCCCGGCCCTGGCAGCCGACTTCCTCACCCTGCTGGCCGGCCGGAAGTACCAGGCGAAGATGTACGACGCGATGGGCAACCTGCCCACCCTGAAGCCGGCCAGCGCCGAAGTGGTCGCCAAGGATCCCTTCGTCAAGCCGTTCATCGACACGATCAGCGCCGGTACGAAGTTCGTCCCGCTCGACCCGGGCTGGGGCAAGATCGACGCCTCGGCCGTACTGCCCACCATGATCGAGAAGGTGGCGACCGGCAAGGCGAGCGTCGACGAGGCCACGGCCGAGGCCGCCAAGCTGATCGACGAGGCCCTGACCAAGTGAGTCGTCCGCGCACCCGGGCGCCGCTGTGGCTGCTCCTGCCGGCCGCGGTGGTGCTCGGTGGTCTCTTCCTCTACCCGATGTACCAGCTCGGCCTGCTCTCCGTGCTCGACTTCACCCAGGCGCAGGTCAGCGGCGGGCAGCCGACCAGGTTCGTCGGGGCGGAGAACTACACCAGGCTGTTCGCCGATGCCCGGTTCTGGGACGTGCTGCTGGCCACGGTACTGTTCGCGGCCGGGTGCGTGCTCGCCACCCTGGCGGTCGGCGCCGGCCTGGCCGTGCTGCTCACCCGGATCAGCCGGATCCCGCGCCTGCTGCTGTCGCTGGCCGCGATGGCCGCCTGGGCGGTGCCGGCCGTCTCCGGCTCGACCACCTGGATGTTCCTCTTCGACACCGACCTGGGTTTCGTCAACCAGCTGTTCGGCATCGAGGGCTTCAACTGGACGTACGACAGGTACACCGCGTTCGGCCTGGTCGGCGCGGTGGTGGTGTGGGCGTCCTTCCCGTTCGTGATGGTCACCCTGTACGCCGGCATCGAGGCCGTCCCGAAGTCGGTGCTGGAGGCGGCGGCCTTGGACGGCGCGGGCGCCTGGCGCACCTTCTGGCGGATCCTGGTGCCGATCCTGCGGCCGGTGCTGGCCATCGTCGTCATCCAGTCGATCATCTGGGACTTCAAGGTCTTCACCCAGATCTACGTGATGACCCGGGGCGGTGGCCTGGCCGGGCAGAACCTCACCCTCAACGTGTACGCCTACCAGCAGGCCTTCGCCTCCAGTGAGTACGGCCGCGGCGCCGCGATCGGAGTCGTGACGATGCTGATCCTGCTGGCCGTCACCCTCGTCTATCTGCGGGCGCTGCGCCGGTCGGGAGAACAGCTGTGAGAGCCGGCCGTCGTCTGCTCGACTCGGTGGCGGTGCTGATCGCCCTGGTCACCGTCTTCCCGATCTACTGGATGGTGCTCGCCGCGGTGAAACCGGCCGGCGAGATCCAGTCGCTGGACCAGAAGCCGTGGACGCTCGCGCCGTCCCTGGACGCGTTCCGCCGGGTGCTCGCGGTCAACGACTTCGGCCGCTACCTGCTCAACAGCCTGCTCGTGGCGCTGGTCGTGGTGCTGGTCTCCGGCCTGATCGCGTTCCTGGCCGCGGTCGCGCTGACCAGGTTCCGGTTCCGTTTCCGGACCACCCTGCTGGTGACCTTCCTGATCGCCCAGATGGTGCCGATCGAGGCGCTCACGATTCCGCTGTTCTTCCTGGTCCGCGACGTGGGCACGGTGGTTCCCGGGATCGGGCTGAACACGCTCGGCTCGCTGGTGCTGGTGCACACCGCGTTCACCCTGCCGTTCGCGATCTGGATGCTGCGCGGTTTCGTGCAGGCGATCCCGGACGAGCTGGACGAGGCGGCCCAGCTCGACGGCGCCGGCCGGTTCACCGTGCTCTGGCGCATCCTCTTCCCACTGGTCGCCCCGGGACTGGCCGCCACCAGCGTGTTCTCCTTCATCCACGCGTGGAACGACTTCCTGTTCGCCCGCACGTTCATCATCAGCGAGGCGGACAATCAGACCCTGCCGATGGCGCTGCTGGTCTTCTTCAAACCCGACGAGAACGACTGGGGGGCGATCATGGCCGCCTCGACGCTGATGACGCTGCCCGTGCTGATCTTCTTCCTCATCGTCCGGCGCCGCCTCGTCGCGGGTCTCGGAGGGGCGGTCAAAGATTGATTCCCAAGCCTCATTCGGTACGGGTGGAGCCCGGCACCGCCGCCGGCCCGCTCGTCGACGCCCGCATCGACCCGGACCTCCCGCCGGAGGGCTATGTCGTGGACCTCTCGCCCGAGGGGACAGCCCTGCGGGGCGGGTCCGCGGCCGGGCTGTTCTACGGCCGGCAGACCCTCGCGCAACTGGGGTCGCCGGCGCCGTGCGGCCGGATCGAGGACGCGCCCCGGTTCGCGTGGCGGGGAGTCCTGCTCGACGTGGCACGGCACTTCATGCCCGTACCCGATGTGCTCCGTTTCGTTGATCTGATCGCCTTTCACAAACTCAACGTGCTGCACCTGCATCTCACGGATGACCAGGGCTGGCGGATCGAGGTGCCCGGCTGGCCGCGGCTCACGTCGGTCGGCGCCTGGCGCTCGTCGACGATGCTCGGGTCCCGCGTGCACGACCGTTACGACGGCCGGCCGCACGGCGGCTTCTACACCACCGACGATCTGCGGCTGATCGTCGAGCACGCGGCCGGGCGGCACGTCACGGTGGTGCCCGAGGTGGACATGCCCGGGCACATGCAGGCGGCCATCGCGGCGTACCCGGAGCTCGGCAACGGATTCGACGGCCCGGTCCGGACCGGCTGGGGCATCTCCCGGCACGTCCTCAACCTCGACGAGACGACCCTCGACTTCTGCCGGCAGGTCCTCGACCACGTCTGCGACATCTTCCCGTCCGAGGTCGTCGGCATCGGCGGCGACGAGTGCCCCACCGACGAGTGGCCCGGCGGCCGCGAACTGCAGGCGGCCTTCACCGCGCGGATGGCCGGGCATCTGGCCGGGCGGGGCCGTCGCCTCTACGGCTGGGACGAGATCCTGGCCGGCGGCGCTCCGGACGGCGCGGTCGTCGCCGCGTGGCGCGGCGTGGAACCGGCCGAGGCCGCGATCCGGGCCGGTCACCAGGTCGTCTGCTGCCCGGACGTGAAGCTCTACCTCGACTACCGGCAGTCCGACCACCCCGGCGAGCCCACCCCGGTCGGCACGCTGCTCACCCTCGAGGACGTCTACGGCTACGAGCCGCCGGACTCGCCGCTCGTGCTCGGCGCCCAGGCCAACATCTGGACCGAGCACATGGAGTCGCTGCGCCGCGTCGAGTACATGGCGTTCCCCCGGCTGTGCGCCCTCGCCGAGGTGGTCTGGGGCCGGCGCGAACGCGACTTCGCCGACTTCTCCGCGCGGCTGCCCCGGCACCTGGAACGCCTGGACGCGCTGGGCGTCAACTACCGCCCACTCACCGGGCCGCGCCCGGCGGACGCCCGGCCGGACGCGCCGGGTCATCCCCGCGACCTCGCCGACCGGCTCGCCGAACTGCACGAGATGACCGCCGATCTGCGCGGCGAGCCGGGGTGACCGGGACGGCCGGCCAGGGGTCAGGGCAGCAGCGGCAGGAGCCGGCGGGCCAGCCGCAACGGCCGCCCGCTGACCACGCCGCCGCCCTCGCAGGACCACACCTCGGAGAGCACCGCCTGGACGAAACCCCACGCTGCCACCCGCTCGCGCGGCATGCCGAGACCGTCGGCGAGCTGCTCGATCCGGGCCTCGGCGAGGTTCAGGACGGTGTCACCGGGCGTGTGCGGATCCGGGTTGTAGAGCATCGCGCCCACCTCGTAACCGGGGTCGCCGACCACGCCGTGCGGGTCGATCGCCAGCCACGGCTCGCGTTCGGCGGCCAGCACGTTGTCGTGGTGCAGGTCGCCGTGCAGCACGACCCGGCCGGTCGCGGTGGCGCACAGCTCCTCGAACAGATCGGCGGCCCGTTCCACCAGACGGCGGGGCAGCGGATCGTCGCCGGGGAACCGCCGCAGGTGCTCGCGGAACGTCGCGATGCGGCCGGACAGCTCGGGCAGCGCGACCCCGTCCGGCGCGGGCCGGTGCAGCCGGCGCATCGCCCCGATCAGCACGGCAGTCGCCGCCGTGTCGTCGCCGGGGGACAGCGCCGCCGCCGGGGTGCCCGGCCGGGCCTCCTCCAGCAGCAGCGCGCCCCGGGTGTCGTCCCGGGCCAGCACGGTGATCGCCGCCTGCCCGGCGAAACACTCCAGCGCGGTGGCCTCGTCGGCGAGGTGGCCGCTCGCCGGCACGCCCAGTTTCAGCACGGCCGGCGAGCCGTCCGCCCGGCGCACCCGGCCGACCCAGTTCAGGCTCACCGGCAGCGGGCCGGCCGCCGACAGCTCCCACTCCGTCATCAACCGGGCGGTCAGTCCGGGCAGCTCGGCCAGCCACGTCCGCCCGGCGTCACCCCAGGTCTGCTCGACATTGCGGCGGAAAGCGACATCGACCATGACGAGAAGTCTGACAACCGGAGGGCGAGATGACGACCGACATGACCGTCGACTGGCGGAGCAAGGGCTTCTGGGCGCCGGACGAGGTGGTCGATCCGCGCGGGCTCGGGCTCTTCGAGGGCGGCTTCACCTGGCCGCTGCTGGTGGTGCGGCGGGCGGCGGTGGAGGCGAACATCGCGACGATGGCCGCCTACGCCGCCCGGCACGGGTTCGACCTAGCGCCGCACGCCAAGACCACGATGGCGCCGGGGCTGCTGGCGGCCCAGACGGCGGCCGGGGCGTGGGGGCTGACGGTGGCCACCCCGAACCAGGCGCTCGTGCTGCGGCGGCTCGGCATCGAGCGGGTGCTGATCGCCAACGAGGTCCTCGACCCGGTGGCACTGCGCTGGCTGGCCGCCGAGAGCGCTGCCGGGTGGGAGGTGTTCTTCCAGGTCGACTCGGCGGCCGGGGTGGCCGCCGCGGCCGGGACCGGTGGCCCGCTGCGGGTGCTCGCCGAGCTCGGCCACGACGGCGGGCGCACCGGGGTTCGGGGTCTGGACGAGCTGGCGTCCATCGCCCGTGCGGTGGCCGCGGCCCCGGGGCTGGAGCTCGCCGGGGTGGCCGGCTACGAGGGGCAGCTGGGTGATCAGGGCGGCGTGGACGCGTACCTGGATCAGCTCGCCGAAGGGGTGCGCCGGTTGGCCGGGGCCGGTCTGCTGCCCGCCCGGCCGATCGTCGCGGCCGGGGGCAGCGCCTGGTTCGACCGGGTCGTCGCCCGGCTCGGCGGCCTCCGGGAGACGGCCCGGCTGATTCTGCGCAGCGGCGCCACAGTCAGCCACGACGACGGGTTCTACCGGGAGCGGACCCCGTTCACCCGGGTGCCGGAGGAGGGACCGCTGACCGCGGCCCTGGAGATCTGGGCGCAGGTGATCTCGGCTCCCGAACCGGGCCTGGCCATCGCCGGGATGGGCAAACGTGACGCCCCGTTCGACGAGGGGCTGCCGGTGCCGTGGGAGGTGCGCCGGGCCGGCGGCCGGACCGAAGCCGCCACCGGGGTACGGGTGACGAAGCTCAACGACCACCACACCTACCTGGCCGTCGAGGGCACGACCCTGATCCCTTGGGACCTGATCCGCTTCGGGATCTCGCACCCGTGCACCGCCTTCGACAAGTGGCGGGACATCCCGGTGGTGGACGAGGATCGGCGGGTCGTGGACGTGCTGCACACCTTCTTCTAGGAGACGCTGTGACCGATTTCCGGCTGGAGCGGTGGGACGAACGGGCGCCGGAGCTCCAGCGCCGAGCCAACACCCCGCAGATGCAGTCGTTCCTGGCCGGGGTCGAGCCGGAGGAGGCCCTCGCCGCCCGGCACCGGCGGATCCTGGCCGGCATCGCCGACGGGACCACCGAGATGTTCCTGATCGTGGTCGACGAGGCCGGGCCGGTCGGGTCGGTCGGCTACTGGGAGAAGGAGTGGCGCGGCGAGATCGTCTACGAGCTGGGGTGGAAGGTGCTGCCCGAGTTCCAGGGCCGTGGCCTGGCCGGGCGAGCGCTCGCCCGGACCGTGGCGCACGCCGCCGGCCAGGACCGGATCCGCTGGGGGCACGCCTTCCCGCGCGTCGACAACGCGGCGTCCAACGCGCTCTGCCGCCGGACCGGGTTCGAGCTGCTCGGCGAGGTGGACTTCGAGTTCCCCAAGGGCAATCCGCTGCGGTGCCATGACTGGCGGCGTGACCTGACGACGGCGATCACTGCGGCGGCCGGGTGAATCGGGGGCGGGATCGCCGTACTCATGGATGGTCGTCCCCTCGCGGGGGATGGCCCAGCTGATCGATGGTGTTTACGGTGATTGAGCGCCGAACGAGCGCTTTCACCGTCTGCGCCGCTGGAGTCCGCCATGTCCGTATTCCGCGCAGCTGCCCCCGAACCTGTCCACCGATCGTCCGACGCGCCCGGTAACCGGGTCCCGCACCAGCGCACCCCGGACCCCGGTTATCCGGAGGGCCCGACCGAACCGCTCGGCGAGACCACGGCCCGGGAGCGGGCGGCCCGGGAACGAGCGGCGCGGGGGAACGTGGCCCGGGACAACGTGACCGCGCCCCCGCCGGCGCGGGCCCGCCGCCGGCCCGGTGTGGTCGTGGCGGTGCTGTTCAGCCTGCTGGCGCTGCTGGCGTCGGGCGCGGCCGGCTGGTTCTCGTGGCGGGTGCTGGAGACCACCCGGGCCGCCGCGGCGCCACGGCCGGCGCTCACACCGGCCGCCTCGGAACCGGTCCGCAGCCGTCCCCTGGAGCCGGAGCGGTACCCGGTGGCGTACGCCAAGGAGCCGCTGCGCCTCCAGGTGGCCTGCGCCGGCGTGCTGCACCTGGACCTGGACGAGCCCCGCGCCGACGCGGCCGAGGTGCTCGCCGACCTGCGGTACGACGGCGGCTGCGGCAGCCGGCTGCCGCAGCTCAGCCTCGGTGTGGGCGCGACCGCCGGGAGCCGCCAGGTGAGCGCCGACGCCGACGCGGGCGACTGCGACCGGGCGATCCGCACCGGGCCGCTCGGGCGGGGCCTCCAGGTGGAGGTCAAGGCCGGCACGGCGTTGTGCGTGCGTACCGCGGCGGCCCCGGCCGGCCTGGTGCTCGTGGAGATCATCGACGTCGGCGGCTCCGGCACCGCCGGCCTGCGTGCCACAGCCTGGCAGGTTCCCGAGGACCGGTGACCGGCCCGTGGCACGCGGCGCGGGGCGCTCCTGACAGAATGTCGGGGGCGCCCCGCGAACCCTGTTAGGAGACTCTTCCGTGATCCGTACCCATGACGCCGGCACTCTGCGCGCGAGCGACGCCGGCACGACGGTGACGCTCGCCGGGTGGGTCGCGCGTCGGCGCGACCACGGCGGTGTCATCTTCGTCGACCTCCGTGACGCCTCAGGCGTGGTCCAGGTCGTGTTCCGCGAGGAGGACGCGCACGCGCTGCGCAACGAGTTCTGTGTGAAGGTCGTCGGCGAGGTCAACGCCCGCCCGGCCGGCAACGAGAACCCGGATCTGGCGACCGGTGAGATCGAGGTGGTCGCCAGCGAGCTGACCGTCCTCTCCGAGGCGGCCCCGCTGCCGCTGCCGGTCGACGACACCATCACCGCCTCCGACGACCTGCGCCTCAAGTACCGCTACCTGGACCTGCGCCGGTCCGGCCCGGCCAAGGCGCTGCGCCTGCGCAGCCGGGCCAACCAGATCGCCCGCGAGGTGCTGCACGCCCGCGACTTCAACGAGATCGAGACGCCGACCCTGACGCGCTCGACCCCCGAGGGCGCCCGCGACTTCCTGGTCCCGGTCCGGCTCCAGCCCGGCACGTGGTATGCGTTGCCGCAGTCCCCGCAGCTGTTCAAGCAGCTCCTGATGGTCGCCGGCCTGGAGCGCTACTACCAGATCGCCCGCTGCTACCGGGACGAGGACTTCCGCGCCGACCGGCAGCCGGAGTTCACCCAGCTCGACATCGAGATGTCCTTCGTCACCCAGGAGGACATCATCGAGCTGGGCGAGGAGATCGTCTCCCGGCTGTGGAGCGAGCTGGCCGACTACCAGGTGCAGCTGCCGATCCCGCGGATCACCTGGACCGACGCGATGAACCGTTACGGGTCGGACAAGCCCGACCTGCGTTACGGCGTCGAGCTGGTCGAGCTGACCGATTACCTGCGCGGCACCGCGTTCCGGGTGTTCGCCGGCGCGATCGACGCGGGTGGCTACGTCGGCGCGGTCGTGATGCCCGGTGGCGCCGCGCAGACCCGCAAGGAGCTGGACGGCTGGCAGGACTGGGCGAAGGCCCGGGGCGCCCGCGGCCTGGCCTACGTGGTGCTCGACGCGGAGACCGGCGAGCCCAAGGGCCCGGTCGCGAAGAACCTGTCGCCCGAGCACCTGTCCGGGCTGGCCGACCAGGTCGGCGCGAAACCCGGTGACGCGGTCTTCTTCGCCGCCGCCACCGAGCGCCGGGAGGCCCAGGAGCTGCTCGGCGCGGCCCGGATCGAGATCGCCAAGCGGGCCGGCCTGATCGACGAGTCGGCGTGGGCGTTCTGCTGGGTGGTCGACGCGCCGATGTTCGAGAAGACCGACGACGGCGGCTGGACGGCTGTGCACCACCCGTTCACCTCGCCGAACGAGGAGTGGATCGACAACTTCGAGTCGGCGCCGGACAAGGCGCTGGCGTATGCGTACGACATCGTGGTGAACGGCAACGAGATCGGCGGCGGCTCGGTCCGTATCCACCGCGGCGACGTGCAGAGCCGGGTGTTCGACCTGCTGGGCATCACGCCGGAGGAGGCCGCCGACAAGTTCGGCTTCCTGCTGGAGGCGTTCAAGTACGGCCCGCCGCCGCACGCCGGCATCGCGCTCGGCTGGGACCGCACGTGCATGCTGCTCAGCGGCAACGAGTCGATCCGTGAGGTGATCGCCTTCCCGAAGACGCGGGGCGGTTTCGACCCGCTGACCACCGCGCCGACCCCGATCACCGCGCAGCAGCGCCTGGAGGCGGGCATCGACGCGAAGCCGAAGGCCGCGGCGGGCACGCCCGGCACCGACGGCCAGGCGGCGCCGGTCCAGCACTCCAACTAGTTCCACCGAGCAAGGCCGGCGACCCGGGTCGCCGGCCTTTTTCGTGAGCTCGATGCACAGAACTTGTGCATAGAATCTGTGCACAGTTATTGTGGATACATGACGAGCGACGATCGCATGACCGAGGTGCACCTGAGCTCCAGACAGATCCGGGTGCTGGCCCACCCGCTGCGGATCCGCCTGCTCGGCAAGCTCCGGCTGGACGGCCCGGCCACCGCCACCCGCCTGGCCGAGGCCCTCGAGACCAATACCGGCGCCACCAGTTATCACCTGCGCCAGCTCGCCGACGCCGGCCTGGTGGTCGAGGAGGATCGTCCCGGCAGCGGACGGCAGCGCTGGTGGCGGGCCCTGCATCAGCTGTCCAGCTGGCAGCGCAGCGACTACCCGGACGATCCGGATGCGGCCGCCGCCGTCGACTGGCTGGAGTCGTACCAGCTCAATCAGCTCGTCCGGCGGGTCGAGGCGTGGCGCCTGCACGCTCCTGGCGACTCCCAGGAGTGGCGTGACGTCGCCGGCATGGGCGACTACGCGCTGACTCTCGACCCGGAGCAGCTACGTGCGCTGCAGTCCGATGTGGAGGAACTGATAGAAAATCATCGATCACGTGCGCTGGCTGATCCCCGGCCGGGCGCGCGGCCGGTGCTGTTCTTCTACGGCGCCATGCCCTACGTGGAGGAGACGAAGTGACGGCCGCCCAGGTCCGATCCCGCTACCTGATCCTGTTGAGCCTGCGCTGGATGCCGGTCGGGCTGCTCATCCCGGTCATCGTGCTGCTGCCACTGGAGCGGGGGCTGAACATCGCCCAGATCGGCTCGGCCGTCGCCCTCCAGGGCATCGTCGTGCTGTTCCTGGAGCTGCCCACCGGCGGACTGGCCGACGCTGTCGGGAGACGGCCGGTGCTGCTCGCCGCCGGCGCGGTCAACCTGGCCGCGCTCAGCCTGTTCGTGGTCGCCGACTCGGTCGCCCTGCTCGCGGCCTCCTACCTGCTGCAAGGCATCTACCGGGCGCTGGACAGCGGGCCGCTGGAGTCCTGGTTCGTCGACCAGTCACTGGCCGCCGATCCGGACGCCGACATCGAGGGCGGCCTGAGCCGGGGCGAGGTCGCGTGCAGTCTGGCGATGGCCGGCGCGGCTCTCGTCAGTGGCGGGCTGGTCTGGCTCGGTCCGCTCGGTCCGGTGCGCGCGCTGGCCGTACCCGTGCTGGTCGCTCTGGGTCTGAGCCTGCTCAGCACGATCGCCGTGGCGCTGCTGATGGCTGAGGACCGCCCCGCTCGCGGAAAGGCCGCGTTCGCGGCCTCGCTCCGTGGTGTGCCGGTGGCGATCCGCGGCGCGCTGGGTCTGGCCCGGCGCTCGCGGGTGGTGCAGGCGCTGGTCGGGGTGGAGTTCCTGTGGAGTTTCGGCATGGTGACCTTCGAGAAACTGATGCCGGTGCGGCTCAGTGAGGTGACCACCGCGGCCGGTCCGCTGCTGGGGCCGGTCAGCTCGGCCGCCTGGGGCGCGTCCGCCGCCGGCGCCGCCCTCGCGCCGCTTCTCGTCCGCCGCGTCGGCGCGCGCTGGGCCGGATTCACGCTGCGGATCGCGCAGGGGCTGACGATCGTCGGGATGGGCCTGTTCGCCGGCCCGGCCGGGGTGATCGGCGCGTTCCTGATCTGCTACGCCGTGCACGGCGCGGCCAACCCGGTGCACTCCGGGCTGCTGCACCGGCAGGCCGACGGGCCGTACCGGGCGAGCCTGCTCTCGCTCAACTCGATGGTCGCCGCGCCGGGCTTCTCGATCGGGGCGGTCGTCCTCACCGCGGTCGCCGCCGGAGCGGGCACCACTGTCGCGATCCTCACCGGAGCGGCTGTGCTGGCCGCCGCGGCGCCGCTCTATCTGGTGAAATCGAAGACCGTGTTTCGGGAGCCCTCCCAGGCGGGTACCAGCGAGTCACTGGCTCTCTGACACCCCCCGGAGGAACCGATGCTCGCCATCGCCGCCGCCGTAGTCTTCGGCATCTACCTGCTCGCTGACCTGCTCGACACCAACTTCGGCGCCCCCGACCTGTTCAACTTCTACACCATGGCGTCGCTCGGCCTGCTGCTGCTCGCCCTCTACCTGGCGGGCATCGGCAGCGGCCCGCGCGCCGGTGCGGGCAACGGCTCCGGCCGCCGCTTCTACGGCCGCCGCCCGGGTCGCGGCTGACCCGCCCCGGCCCTCCGGCCACTCCGGCCCGCCCTTCCCCCGGGGGCGGGCCGGAGGTGTTTTTCACCACTCTCGGTGAGGCTGTCGTTGCTGCTCGAAGGTTATCCACAGGACGGAAGACGGCGTTTCGGATCAGGTCCGGATGGCCGGTACTGTCGGTCGTGATGGAAACGGACGGGCTCTTCTCCCTCGCACCGCCGGACGCACGGACAGCGGCTCCGGCCGGTGCCGCGACGGCCGGTTTCGGGCGGCCGGCCGGCGACTCGCCACTGCCGGTGCGGATGCGGCCCGTCACCCTCGACGAGCTGATCGGCCAGGAGCACCTGCTCGCCCCGGGCGCCCCGCTGCGCCAGCTGGTCACCGGCGCCAGCCCGATGTCGGTGATCCTCTGGGGCCCGCCCGGCACCGGCAAGACCACCATCGCGCACCTGGTGGCCAACGCCACCGACCGCAAGTTCGTCGCCATGTCCGCGCTGACCGCCGGCGTCAAGGACGTGCGTGCGGTGATCGACACGGCCCGGCGCGAGCGGCGCTACGGCGGCCCGCCGACGGTGCTGTTCATCGACGAGGTGCACCGCTTCAGCAAGACCCAGCAGGATTCGCTGCTCGCCGCCGTCGAGGACCGGACGGTCACGCTGCTCGCGGCGACCACCGAAAACCCGTACTTCTCGGTCATCTCGCCCCTGCTCTCCCGCTGCGTGCTGCTCACCCTCCAGTCCCTCGGCGAAGACCACGTCCGCGACCTGCTGCGGCGCGCGACCACCGACGAGCGCGGCCTGGGCGGCGCCGTCACCCTTACGTCAGAGGCCGAGGACCATTTGGTACGGCTCGCGAACGGTGACGTCCGTAAAGCCCTGACCGCCCTCGAAGCCGCGGCCGGATCCGCGCTCGCCCAGGACGTCACCGAGATCGATCTCGCCACAGCGGAGAAAGCCGTCGACGTGGCGGCGGTCCGCTACGACCGTGACGGCGACGCGCACTACGACGTGATCAGCGCGTTCATCAAGAGCATGCGCGGCAGTGACCCCGACGCGGCCCTGCACTACCTGGCCCGGATGCTGGTCGCCGGTGAGGACCCGCGGTTCATCGCCCGGCGCATCGTCATCTTCGCCAGCGAGGACGTCGGCATGGCCGATCCGCAGGCGCTGCTGGTGGCCACCGCCGCCGCCCAGGCCGTGCAGAGTGTCGGGCTGCCCGAGGCCGGGCTCAACCTCGCCCACGCCGTCGTGCACCTGGCCACCGCGCCCAAGTCCAACAGCGTCACGGTCGCTCTCGGCGAGGCGATGTCCGACGTCCGCGCCGGTCGCGGCGGTCCGGTGCCGCCCCACCTGCGCGACGCGCACTATCCGGGGTCGCGGGGGCTCGGCCACGGCCGGGGCTACCGATACCCACACGACGATCCACGCGGCGTGGTCCGCCAGCAGTATGTCCCCGACGATCTGGTCGGCACCGACTACTATCGGCCGACCGATCATGGCGCCGAACGCGCGGTCGGTGAACGGGTGCCGCGACTTCGCCGGATCGTGCGAGGCCTCGGCCCCACGACGCGGACACCGGCGAACGGGCCGGTCACCGCTTCGGTGAGCACGGCGGACCGCGCGGCGGGTGGTGCTCGGGCCACGGATGAGTCATCGTCTTCGGCGGACTCGTCACCGGGTGGCCCGGCCGCCGACGCCGGGGACGAACCGGATGTATCGGGCGTCTCGGCTCGGGTTGGCTCGGCAAGTGGGGCCGAGGGTGGCTCGGCCTTGGATGCCGGGACTGGCTCGGTCGCCGAGGCTGGGACTGGCTCGGCTGTGGTGGTCGGGACTGGCTCGGCTGCTGGGGCTGGGACTGGCTCGGCTGCGGAGGCCGGGAGTGGTGACGGTGCTGCTGTGGTGGCCGGGAGTGGACCGGTCGCGGGTGGCGTCCGGAGCAGTGACGACAGCGGCGACAGTGCCGGGGAGGAACAGCGGTGACAGGGCGGGGTGCCGAACGACCCGACGACGAAGCCGGTCAGGGCGGTAAGAACCGTCGGCGCTTCGGGCGTGGCGGCGGCCGTGCCGAGCAGCCGGCCGTTCCCCAGGAGGTCCCGCGCGAGGAGACCGGCTGGCTCGACGACCTGCGCACGGCCAAGGAGGAAGCGGCGGCGATCGGCCCCGGCGTCCGTCCCGGAGAAGCCCGGACCAGCAAATCGGGGCGGATGGCCCCCGGTCCGGACGAGGATCCCGACGGCGACTTCGGGTTCCCCGGCGGTCCGGAGGACGGATTCGCCGACGACGGCCCGGGCGACGCCGAGGGCACCGGGAGCTGGCAGGCGCCGCGAGCCGCGCAGGTTTCGCCGGGTGCGCCTCCGGCCGGGGACTTCGCGGCCGGGGATTTTCCGTCCGGCGCGATTCCGCCAGGTCGGGCCGGGCAGCGTCCGGGTAATCCGGCGCCTGGGCAGCGATCCGGAGGCATGCCGCCGGGGCAGGCGCCGGGCGGTCAGATGCCGGCCCGGCCGGTCAGCCCGGGGCAGATGCCGCCCGGTGGGGCTCCTGCCGTTCCCTTCGACCAGCAGGGTCGTGGCCGTCGTGGTCCTGGGCCGGGTGGGCAGCGGCCCGCCGGTGGGCCTCCCGGTGGTCCTCCGCCTGGTGCTCTTCCCCCCAGTGGTCTTCCGTCCGGTGGTCTTCCCCCCGGGGCTCTTCCGCCTGGTGGTCTTCCCCCCGGTGGTCTTCCGCCTGGTCAGATGCCGCCCGGGGCTCGTCGTGGCGGGCCGCCGCAGGGTGGGCGTGCCCCCGTCGCGCCGGAGACCGGTGGTGGCCGCCGGCCGATCAACCCGGATCCGTCCGGGCAGATGTTCCCGGGGCAGCCGCCGGCCGGTGCGCCGGTCGTGCCGCCGTCCGGCAACGCGCCCGAGATCCCGGTGAACCGCCCCGCCCCGCCCGGTGCCCGACCCGTCTCCCCAGGCGCCCGACCCGTCTCCCCGGGCGCACGGCCGGCCGGCCCGGGTGTCCGGCCGGTCTCGCCAGGTGTCCGCCCGATCTCGCCGGGCGCTCCCGCCCGCGACCGTTTCCGGCCGTCGGACCCGGTGTCACCGGGCCGTCCGGACGGCGCCCACCAGAGCGGCTACGACGCCGTGCACCAGTCCGGGCCGATCCCGAACGCCTATGACGCCGTGCACCAGAGCGGTCCGATTCCGACCGGCTACGACGCCGTGCACCAGTCGGGTCCGATTCCGACCGGCTACGACGCCGGTCATCAGTCCGGGCCGATTCCGGGTGGACGTGACGCCGTACATCAGTCGGGCCCGATTCCTGGCGGGTATGAGGCTGGTCACCAGTCCGGGCCGATTCCGGGTGGGTATGACCCCGTGCATCAGTCCGGGGCCATTCCGAACGGGTACGAGCAGGGCGGCCGGGGCGCTCCCGGCACCTATGGCGCGGCGGCGGCGCCCGGTGGGTCCGGCGCCGGTGGCGAACGTCCCGGCCGTGCCCGCGCCCGGCGTGCCCCGGCCGAGGAGGGCACCGCCGAAGGGCCGACCGGCCGGCACTCCGGCCGAGGCGGTCAGCCGGTCGACGGCGACGGCGGGCGCCGTCCGGGACATGCGGCTCCGGCCGGTCCCGGCGCCGGCCGCCACGGCGCCCCGGACGGCGCGTTGCGGTCCGGCTCCGGCTCACACGCGTTCGTGCAGACCGGCACGGACACCGGCGCACACGGTTTCGTGCAGGCCGGCACCGACACCGGTGCACATGCCTTCGTGCCGCCGGTGGGCGAGACCGGCACCCAGAACGTCACCCGTCGCGGCTCGCAGGCCCGCTCCGGAGGCGATGGCCTCACCAGGAGCGAGGAACGCCGCCGCCGCAACGCGCACCAGGGCGCCGACCCCGACGAGCCCGAGGCCGGCGGCTTCACCGGAACCCCGGACGTTCCCGCTCCGCGTCGTATCGGCCCCGGCGACGGGCGGCCGGTACGCGGCGCAGCGGTGGTCCCGCCGGTCGTCCCCGGTCGTCAGGGCGCGCGGACCCCGGTCGTTCCGGGCCGGGCCGGCGCGATGGCCGACAGCACCTCCGGTGTGATCCAGCGGCCCGGCCGTGGACAGCGTGGCCCGCAGCCCGGCGAAGAACGCGGCACCGGCGCCATCGCCGTGCCCGAACAGGCCGGACCAGGGCGACGGGCGGCCCGCGCCGACGGACCGGGTCCCCAGGGCGGATTCCCGTCCGAACCCGAGGAACACACCGGCCGGCACAGCGGCCTGCGCCCGGACAACGGCGGCGCCGCACGAGCGGGCGCTCCGGCGCTCCCAGCCGGCCCCGGCGCGGCGCGGGCGGGCGCACCTGCACTCCCGCCGGGCGTTCCGGCTCTCCCGCCGGGCGCCGGCCCGGCACCGGGGATGGGCCCGGGCGCTCCCGGCCGCGGAGTGGCCGGCCGGCCCGGCTCCGACGGTGGGCCGGACGGGCCGCCGCGAGGCGGAGCCCGCGTACCCGGTCAGGGACCAGCTCGAGGCCAAGGCCCGGCACGGGGCGGCGCGGCGGTCCCCGGACGGCCTCCGGCCGGTCCCGACGGCCTGCCCGCGGCAGCCATGGGCGCGGCGGCCGGCGCGATGGCGCCGGGCCGCGGACGCCCAGGCCCGAACGGCGGCCCGGGCCGTGGCCCAGCGGACCCGGACGGCATGCCACCTCGTGGCATGGGCGGCCCCGACTCGGGTCGCCCCGGCATGGGCGGGCCTGGTGGCGGCCCGGGCATGGCTGGTCCGGACGGTGGGCCCGGTGGGCCTCGTCGTCGTGGGGCCGGTCCCGGTGGCGGACCTTCGGGTCTGCCCGGACGTGGTCCGGACGACGGCCCCTCCCGGGCGATCGGGGCTCCCGGTCACGCCGGCCCGGACGGCGATCAGACCTCCTCGATGGGCGCTGCGCCCATCGGACCGGACGGCGAACCGTCCGGTCTGCCCGGCCGCGGCCCGAACGGCCCGTCGCGCGCCGGTGCGGCCGGTCCCGACGGTCCGTCCCGCGCGATGGGTGGCGCTGCTGTTCCCGGTCGTGGTCCAGCGGGCCCGGCCGGTCCCGACGGCCCGTCCCGCGCGATGGGCGGCGCTGCTGTTCCCGGTCGCGGCCCTGCTGGTCCGGACGGTCCGTCACGGGCGCTGGCCGGTCCCGACGGCCCGTCGCGTGCGATGGGCGGCGCCGCTGTTCCCGGCCGTGGTCCTGCGGGTCCGGACGGGCTGGACGGTCCGTCCCGTGCGCTGGGTGGCGCTGCTGTCCCTGGTCGCGGGCCTGCGGGCCCGGATGGTCCGTCACGGGCGATGGGTGGCGCGGCCGTGCCTGGCCGTGGACCCGACGGCCCGGACGGCCGGGGTGGTCGTGGACCTGACGGACTTGACGGCCGGGGTGGTCGCGGGCCGGACGGCGGGCGTGGTCCCGGCGACGGCATGGGTCCTGGCGGGCCGGGCATGGGTCCTGGTGGGCCGGGTGCCGCCCGTGGTGGCGCGGCTGTGCCGGGTCGTGGTGGGCCGGGTCCCGACGGTGGATCCGCGGTGGGCTCGGTCACCGGCGCGGTGGGTGCCGCATCGGTCGGCGCCGCTGCACCCGGGCGTGCGTCGGTGGGACAGGCCGGCACCGGGACGATCACACCGGGCAAGGCCGGCGTAGGGGCGGCCGATGCTGCCACGCCCGGTCGCGGGGCGCCCGGCGGCCCAGGTCAGTCAGCCGGTTCGGCGGGCGCGAGCGCCCGTGTGGTCGCCGGCGCACGGGTGGGCGCTCCGGGCGTACCCGATGATGACGATGATGACGTGCGGACCCGGACCGGTGGGAAGCCGAGCCCGGAGGGCGAGGACGGGCCGGACGGCCTGCGTGCCGAGTTGCGGCACAAGCTGCGCACGCAGCGGCGATTGCGGGTGGTCACGCTGGTGTCGCTCGCGGCGCTGGTGCTGCTGATCCTGCCGGCGTTCTTCGGGATGCGGGCGGCGTCCAGCGACCCGGTGCTGGCCTCGCTGGACGCGCTGGAGGTTCCGTCGTGGGCGTCGAAGAACGACAAGGACTTCGAAACGGGCAACAGCCTGTGCCTGGGGGTGTGTGAGTTCCGGGAGCGGGTGTCCGAGTCGGATCAGTCGTTCAAGGAGACCACCAAGGTCTACTCGGAGGCGCTGACCAAGGCCGGGTGGACCGAACGCAAGGTCGAGGGCTGCCCGGAGATGCCGGTCAAGGCCGAGGACGGCACCTACACCTGCTGGCAGCGGGACGAGCTGACCCTGGACCTGTCGGTGGGCCTGCCGGGCTGCGCGGTGGACCAGGTGTCGGCGGAGCAGAACCCGCAGGCGGGCGCGGAGGCCCCGGAACCGATCGATCCGGCCTCGTGTGTGGGATCGACGGTGAGCATCAAGGTGTGGAACGCGATCGAGGACGAACGGGGCAAGACGGACCCGGCGCCGGGCCCGCAGGGTGTGCAGCCGGATGCCGTTCTGCCCACGGACGATTCCATCTTCCAGCAGAGCGAGCCGACACCCGCGACGTCGTGACGCGTGCGGTGGTCACGGACGGTAGGGTCTGTTGGTCGACCCGCCGAACCGTGACCACCCGAATAGGAGAACGCGCCACATGGATGCCGGAGATATCGCAGGTCTGATCGCGGCGGGCGCCTTCCTGATGCTCGTCCTCGTGCTGGCCGTGCCGATCCTCAAGCTGGGGCGCACGATCGACGCCACCACGCACGCGATCAACGACACCGTGGACCGGACCGGCCCGCTGCTGTCGAACGTGAACACCACGGTGGAGAACGTGAACGTCGCTCTCGGACAGGTTCAGGTCTCTTTGGACGGTGTGAACGTGCAGCTCGCGAAGGTCGACACGATGACCGAGCACGCTCAGAACGTGTCCGCGAACATCGCGAACCTGGTCACCGTCGTGTCCGCGGCCGCCGCGAACCCGCTGGTCAAGGTCGCCTCGTTCGGCTACGGGCTGCGTAAGGCGGCGAACGCGCGCCGGCACGCCGAGGAGGAGCGCGAGGTTCGCGCCGCGATGAAGCAGCGCCGTAGGGCCGCCCGCTGAGCCGGTTCCGCGAGAGAGGTATCACTTCGTCATGAAGCGCCTGCTGTGGCTCGGCGTCGGCTTGGCCGTCGGCGCCCTCGTCGTCCGCAAGCTGAATCAGAAGGCCAACGAGTTCACCCCGACGGGCATCGCCACGTCCCTGTCGGAATCCGCTGGCGGCCTCGTCGAGTCGCTGCGTAGCTTCGTGGAAGACGTCCGCGAAGGCATGGCCGAGCGGGAGCAGCAGATCCACGAGGCGTTCGCCGCGGGTGAGCTGTATGAGGACAAGTTCGCCGATCTGCGTGACGACGCGCAGCCCGGCTCGCAGGAGGGAAATCGATGAAGACGGCAGAGGTCAAGCGGCGCTTCCTGGCGCATTTCGAGGCGAACGGGCACACGGTGGTCCCGAGTGCCCCGCTGCCGGCTATCGACGACCCGAACCTGCTGTTCATCAACGCCGGCATGGTGCAGTTCGTCCCGTTCTTCCTGGGGCAGCAGACCCCGTCGTACGTGCGTGCGGCGAGCGTGCAGAAGTGCATCCGGACGCCTGATATCGACGAGGTCGGCAAGACCAGCCGGCACGGCACGTTCTTCCAGATGAACGGCAACTTCTCGTTCGGTGACTACTTCAAGGCGGACGCGATCCGCCTGGCCTGGGAGCTGTCCACGAAGTCGGTCGAGGAGGGTGGTTTCGGTCTGGACCCGGAGAAGATCTGGGCGACCGTCTACCTGGACGACGACGAGGCCATCGAGCTGTGGAAGCAGACCGGCCTGCCCGCGGAGCGGATCGTGCGCCGCGGCAAGAAGGACAACTTCTGGTCGATGGGCATCCCGGGGCCGGCGGGCCCGTGCTCGGAGCTGTACTACGACCGCGGTCCGGCGTACGGCAAGGAGGGCGGCCCGGAGGTCGACGAGGACCGGTACCTGGAGTTCTGGAACCTGGTCTTCATGCAGCACGAGATCACCGACGTGAAGTCGAAGGAAGAGTTCACGATCGTCGGTGACCTGCCGAAGCAGAACATCGACACCGGCATGGGCCTGGAGCGGATCGCGTCGATCCTGCAGGGTGTCGACAACCTGTACGAGATCGACGAGGTCAAGCCGATCCTGGCGAAGGCCGCCGAGATGACCGGCAAGGAGTACGGCAAGCAGTCCGGGCACGCCGCGTCCGAGAGCCACCCGGACGACGTGCGCCTGCGGGTGATCGCGGACCACGTCCGTACCGCGCTGATGCTGATCGGTGACGGCATCGTGCCGTCCAACGAGGGCCGCGGCTACGTGCTGCGCCGCATCATGCGCCGGGCGATCCGGGCGATCCGGCTGCTCGGCTGGCAGGAGCCGGCGCTGCCGATCCTGCTGCCGATCGCGCGGGACTGCATGTCCCCGTCGTACCCGGAGCTGGCGAAGGAGTTCGGCCGGATCTCCACCTACGCCTACGCGGAGGAGGACGCGTTCCTCTCCACGCTGAAGGCGGGCACCGCGATCCTGGACACCGCGATCGCCGAGACGGTCTCCGCCAAGAAGAGCCAGCTCTCCGGGGAGAAGGCGTTCCAGCTGCACGACACGTACGGCTTCCCGATCGACCTGACCCTGGAGATCGCGCAGGAGCAGGGCCTGGAGGTCGACGAGCCCGGGTTCCGCCGTCTGATGGCCGACCAGCGGAACCGGGCGAAGGCGGACGCGGCGGCCCGCAAGACGGGTCACGCGGACCTCTCGGCGTACCGCTCGGCGCTGGACGCGGGCGGCTCTGTCGAGTTCACCGGCTACCAGGAGATCACCCGCGAGTCCCGGGTGCGGGCGCTGATCGGGGAGAAGGGCCGCGTCGAGGTGGCCGGCGAGGGCGACTTCGTCGAGCTGGTCCTGGACACCACCCCGTTCTACGCGGAGGGCGGTGGCCAGCAGGCCGACACCGGCGTGATCAACGTCGGCAACGGCCGGCTGGAGATCGTCGACGTGCAGCAGCCGATTCCCGGGCTGATCGTGCACAAGGCGCGGGTGGTCCGTGGCGAGGTGCGCGCGGGCGAGACGGCGCTCGCCGAGATCGACGTGAACCGCCGTAAGGCGATCTCCCGTTCGCACACCGCGACGCACCTGGTGCACCAGACGATGCGTAACTTCCTCGGTGAGTCGGCGACCCAGGCGGGCTCGCTGAACGCGCCGGGCCGGCTGCGGTTCGACTTCCACACGCCGGGCGCGGTCAACCCGTCGGTGCTGTTCGACGTCGAGCAGCAGATCAACGAGGTGCTGCTGCGCGACCTCGAGGTGAACGCGTTCGTCACCTCGCAGGAGGAGGCGCGGCGGCTCGGCGCGATGGCGCTGTTCGGCGAGAAGTACGGCGACGAGGTCCGCGTGGTCGAGGTCGGCGACTACGCCCGTGAGCTGTGCGGTGGCACCCACGTGGCGCGGTCCGGCCAGCTCGGCCTGGTGAAGATCCTCAACGAGCAGTCGATCGGCTCCGGGGTGCGCCGGGTGGAGGCGCTGGTCGGCCTGGACGCGTTCAGCTTCCTGGCCAAGGAGCACCTGCTGGTGTCCCGCCTGGCCGACCTCTTCCGGGTGCCCGGCGAGCAGGTCGCGGACCGGGTCGAGCAGACCGTCACGGCGTTGCGCGACGCGGAGAAGGAGCTGGAGAAGCTGCGGGCGCAGATGGTCCTCGGCGGGGCGGCCGCGCTGGCCGGCCAGGCGAAGGACGTGCGTGGTGTGGCGTTCGTCGGCACCGAGGCGCCGGAGGGCGCGGCCGGCAACGACGTGCGGACGCTGGCGCAGGAGATCCGCGGCAAGATCGACGCGGCGCGTCCCGCGGTGGTCGCGGTGACCGCCCGCTCCAACGGCAAGGCGTCGCTGATCGTCGCGATCAACGGTGCGGCCAAGAGCCGGGGCATCTCGGCGCAGGACCTGGTGAAGGCGGCGCTGTCCGGCCGTGGCGGCGGTAACGCCGACCTGGCGCAGGGTGGTGGCGTCCCGGCCGAGGAGGCGCCGCGGCTGCTCGTCGCGATCGAGCAGGCGGTCGCCGACAAGGCGTGAGCCCTGACTGCTGAGAGCGCCCCGGAGAATCCTCCGGGGCGCTCTTCTCGTCACGTTCGGTGATCAGTCGTTGTTGTTTGGGTACTCCATTTCTTAGCGGATCATTAGGCCTTGCCCCGGGTGGCGGCGGTTCGGCCAGCGTTGGGGCTAAGCTCTTGGTCGCGATCGGTGACGATCATCGAAGAGGCCGATCGCTACTCTTCGCATCAGTGCGTAATCGGGGACGGGAGATGCGGGTTGCTGCTGTGCAGGGTGGGAGCGTGAACATGCGCTTCACTCGGGGCGTCCGCCTGGGTGTGGACGTGGGTCAGGTGCGGATCGGTGTCGCCAAGTGCGACCCGGACGGGATCCTGGCCAGCCCGGTGGTGACCGTGTCGCGTGACCGGGAGACCGGTGACGACGACACTCCGAAGGACATGACGGAACTGGCCCGGCTGGTGGCCGAGCACGAGGCGACCGAGGTCGTCGTCGGGCTGCCGGTGGCGCTGAACGGACGTGAGGGTGTGGCGGCCGGCCACGTCCGCGCGTACGCGGAACGGCTCGGCGCGGTGCTCGCGCCGGTGCCGGTGCTGCTGACCGACGAGCGGATGTCGACGGTCGTGGCGAGCCGGCGTCTCTCGGAGCGTGGTGTGAAGGGCAAGCGACAGCGGGCGGTGGTGGACCAGGCGGCGGCTGTGGAGATCCTGCAGGGCTGGCTGGACGCGCAGCGGAGGCAGACTTAATTGAGCGACCAGATGGAACTCAAGTTCGAGAGCAACCCGGACCCCGGGCGGTGGCGTCACCGCCGTAAGGAGGGGAAGAGCCGCTCCGTCGTCGCGTTCGTCATGGTCCTGCTGCTGTTCGGCATCCTCGGTGGCGGCGCCTGGTACGGCTACGACCGCTTCTCCGGCCGTTTCCTGGCCGCCGACTTCGACGGTCCCGGCACGGGCGAGGTGATCGTCGAGGTGAAGAAGGGCGACACCGCCTCGGTGATCGCCGAGACGCTGCACAGCTCGGGTGTGGTCAAGAGCGCGCGTGCCTTCGTGAACGCGGCGAACGAGAACCCGGACAGCACCGACATCCAGGTCGGGCAGTACAAGCTCCGCAAGGAGATGAAGGCCGCCGACGCGGTCGACGCGCTGCTGGACCTGAAGAACAAGTTCGTCGAGGGCGCCGTCACCATCCCCGAGGGATGGACGAAGATGCAGGTCTTCACCGAGCTGGCGAAGGCCAGTGGCCTGAAGTACGCCGACTTCGAGAAGGCCGCCGCCGACATCTCCAAGCTCGGTGTCTCGGCGACGTGGCTCAAGCGGACCGACGGCAAGAAGGTCGACAAGGCCAACATCGAGGGCTTCCTCTACCCGGCGACGTACGAGATCCCGGACAACGCCACCGCCGAGCAGATCCTCAAGATGCTCGTCAAGAACTTCAACGCCGAGATGACGAAACTGGACTTCGCGAACAAGGCCGCGAAACTTCAGATCTCGCCGTACGAGGCACTGGTCGCCGCGTCGATCACCCAGGTGGAGGCGCTGCTCCCGGAGGACATGGGCCCGGTCTCGCGGGTGCTCTACAACCGGGCGTACTCGGGTGACTTCCCGTGCGGCTGCCTTCAGCTGGACAGCACCGTCAACTACTGGCTGCGCCTGAACGGCAAGGAGGGCAAGTCCTCCGAGAAGCTGACGATCGACGAGATGCACGGGGAGGACAACCCGTACCGGTACAACGCGCCGGGCATGTCGATCGGGCCGATCAGCAACCCCGGCGAGATCGCTCTGAAGGGCGCGATCGACGCGCCGAAGAGTCCCTACTTCTTCTTCGTGACGATCGACGCGAAGGGGACCATGGCGTACGGGAAGACCTTCGACGAACACAACGCCAACATTCAGATCGCGTGCAAGAACGGTATCCCGATCTGCTGACCCTCTGACGGGTGCTGTGGCCGGTCGGGGTTGCCCGGTCGGCCACAGCGCGTTAGGCAGGAACCCAGGGGTGGGCGCGAAGGCATCGATGTGGGTATGGTGCGCGTCAGTGCTGGTCGTGTTCTGACCGGAGTCGGCCGGACGGGCAGCGGAGGCAGACGAGATGATCGACGAATTGGATGTGGCGTTCGAAGAGGACGCCGAGTCGAGTGGATCCCGGCGGGGAAACCGGGCCCGGAAAGGGCGGGGCCGGTCGGCCATCGCGCTGGTCACGACCCTGGTGCTCTTCGCGGTCCTGGGCGGCGGCGTCTACTTCGGCTACACCAAGGTCGCGACCTTCTTCGTCGCCGCCGACTACGAGGGTTCCGGCTCCACCCCGGTCGAGGTGACGATCCGTAAGAACCTGTCGCTCACCGAGATCGGCAACGAGCTGGTCGAAGCCGATGTGGTGAAGAGCACAAAGGCGTTCATCGAGGCCGCCGAGGCCGAGCCCAAGAGCAAGAACATCCAGGCCGGCACCTACGTGTTGCGTAAGCAGATGGCCGCCAAGCAGGCCCTCGCGCAGCTGCTCGACCCGAACACGCGGCTCAGCAAGGGCGTGACGATCCCCGAGGGCAAGACCGCGAAGCAGACGTACGAGTTGCTGGCCAAGGGCACCGGCATCCCCGTGAAGGACTTCGAGGAGGCGGCCAAGGACCCGCTGGCGCTCGGCGTGCCGGACTGGTGGTTCAACCGGGGTGACGGCAAGCAGTCAGCCAAGAGCATCGAGGGCTTCCTCTTCCCGGACACCTACGAGTTCGACACGAAGGTGACCGCCGAGCAGGCGCTCCGGACCATGGTGGAGCATTTCCTCACGGTCACCGGCGACCTGTCCTTTGCCGACGAGGTGCAGAAGAACCGGAAGGTCTCGCCCTACGAGGCGCTGATCGTGGCCTCGCTGTCCCAGGCCGAGGCGGGTGTCGCCGCGGACCTGCCGAAGGTGGCCCGGGTCGCCTACAACCGGGCGTACGTCAAGAGCATGCCGCTCCAGTTCGACGTGACCACGAACTACTGGCTCCAGCTCAACGGCAAGGACCCGAAGCACTCCGGCCAGCTCCTGCAGAAGGAGATGGACGACCCGAAGAACCCGTACAACACCGAGATCGTGAAGGGCCTGCCGCTCGGACCGATCAACAGTCCCGGCAAGGCGGCGCTGATCGGGGCGCTGCGGCCGGCGAACGGGCCGTGGCTGTTCTTCGTGGCGATCGACAAGGCCGGGCATTCGGCGTTCGCGGTCACCGACGCCGAGCACCAGAAGAACGTGCAGAAGGCCTGCGCCAACGGCATCAACCTCTGCGGAAAGTGACCCGGTCACCCGGCCCCGTAAAGTGGGCCGGGTGCAGAGCCAAGACGAGACCCCGTCCAGCGGCCGGAAGGCCGCCGTGTGCGGTAAGCCGATCGCACACTCGCTCTCCCCGGTGATCCACAATGCCGGGTTCGCCGCCGCCGGGCTGACCGGCTGGACGTATGAGGCGATCGAATGCGCCGAGTCCGAGCTGCCGGATCTGGTGGCCGGGCTGGGCCCGGAGTGGGCCGGTCTGTCGCTGACCATGCCGCTCAAGGAGGCCGCGCTGCGGCTGGCCACCTCGGCGTCGCCGGTCGCCATCGCGGCCGGGGTGGCCAACACCCTGATCCGCCAGCCGGACGGCGCCTGGCACGCCGACAACACCGACATCCCCGGCATGGTGCACGTGCTGCGGGAGGCGGGTCTCGGCGTGAGCCGTGGCCGGCACGCGGTCAAGGAGGCGCCGCCGCGGATCACCGTGCTCGGCGGTGGCGGCACCGCCCGGGCCGCCCTCGCCGCCGCGGCCGAGCTGGGCGCCGAGTCGGTCTCCGTGGTCACCCGCCGTCCGGAGGCCCGCGAGGAGCTGGGCCCGGTGGCGGTCGCTCTCGGCCTGACCCTCAACGGTGTCGCCTGGGCCGACGCGGAGGGCGCGTTCGACGCCGACGCGGTCCTGTCCACCGTCCCCAAGGGCGCCGCCGACGAGCTGGCCGAGCGGGTCTCCTGGCGGCCCGGCAGTGTGTATTTCGACGCCCTCTACGACCCGTGGCCGACACCGCTGGCCGCCTCCGCCGGCAAGCACGACATCCCGGTGGTCTCCGGGCTGGACCTGCTGCTGGCCCAGGCGCTCAGCCAGTTCGAGCAGTTCACCGGCGTGCCGGAGGCCCCGCAGGAGGCGATGCGGGCGGCTCTCGGCGAGGCGGTCGCCAGCCGGGCCTGAGCAGCGGCACGGGTGTCCGTAGGGCGGGATGCGGGCGGCCTCGTGCCGCGCCGTGCGGGCGCCGTGCCAGACTGTTGCCGTGTTGCGCTGGCTGACTGCAGGTGAATCGCACGGACCGGCGCTCGTCGCGCTGCTCGAGGGTGTTCCCGCCGGGATCGAGGTGACGAGCGCGGACATCACCCGTGACCTGGTGCGCCGCCGCCTGGGCTACGGCCGTGGCGCCCGGATGAAATTCGAGCAGGACGAGCTGGAGCTGATCGGTGGCATCCGGCACGGGGTGACCCAGGGCTCGCCGGTCGCGATCCGGGTCGGCAACACCGAGTGGCCCAAGTGGGAGACCGTGATGGCGGCCGACCCGGTCGACCCGGAGGTGCTGGCCACGCAGTCGCGTAACGCCGCGCTGACCCGGCCCCGTCCCGGGCACGCCGACCTGGCCGGCATGCAGAAGTATGGGCACACCGACGCCCGCCCGATCCTGGAGCGCGCCAGCGCCCGCGAGACCGCGGCCCGGGTCGCCGTCGGTGTGGTCGCCAAGCAGCTGATCAAGCAGGCGCTCGGCATCGACATCGTTTCGCACGTCATCGAGCTGGGTTCGGTCGCCGCCAAGCCGGGTGTGATCCCGACTCCCGACGACTTCGACCGGATCGACGAGGACCCGCTGCGCTGCCTCGACCCGGAGGCCAGCGCCCGCATGGTGGCCGAGGTCGACGCGGCCAAGCAGGACGCGGACACTCTCGGCGGCATCGTCGAGGTGCTGGCCTACAACGTGCCGCCGGGCCTCGGCTCGCACGTGCAGTGGGACCGCAAGCTCGACGCTCGCCTGGCCACCGCGCTGATGTCGATCCAGTCGGTCAAGGGCGTGGAGATCGGCGACGGTTTCACCCAGGCCCGTTCGCGCGGCTCGGTCGCCCACGACGAGATCGTGCCGACACCCGACGGGGTGAAACGGGTGACCGACCGGGCCGGTGGCCTGGAGGGCGGCATCACCAACGGCGAGCCGCTGCGGGTGCGTGCCGCGCTCAAGCCGATCTCGTCGCTGAACCGGGCGTTGCAGACCGTCGACATCGTCACCGGCGAGCCGGCCACCGCGATCAACCAGCGGTCCGACGTCTGTGCGGTCCCGGCCGGCGCGGTCGTGGCCGAGGCGATGGTCGCGCTGGTCCTGGCCGAGGCGGCGACGGAGAAGTTCGGCGGTGACTCGGTCGCCGAGATCCGCCGCAACCTGAAGTCGTACCTCGACAATCTGATCATCCACTGATGGCCCCGGTCGCGGTCTTCGTCGGCGTGATGGGCGCCGGTAAGACCACCATCGGCCAGGCGGTCGCGGCCGAGCTCGGGGTGCCGTTCGGCGACACCGACGCGATCATCGAGGAACGGGCCGGCAAGCCGATCCCGGAGATCTTCGTCGACGACGGCGAGGCCGCGTTCCGCGCCCTCGAGCGCGAGGTCGTGGCGTCGTCCCTGGAGACGTTCGGCGGCATCCTCGCCCTGGGCGGCGGCGCGATCCTCGACGACGGTACGCGTGAGCTGCTAGCCGATCACACGGTCGTCTACCTGTCGGTGGAGCTGACCGACGCGATCCGGCGGGTCGGCCTGGGCGCCGGCCGTCCCCTGCTGGCGATGAACCCGCGGGCCACCCTGAAGTACCTGCTGGACCAGCGCCGCCCGCTCTACCTGGAGGTGGCCACGCACACGGTGACCACCGACGGCCGCGAGGAGCCGGAGATAACCGCCGAGGTAGTGGCAAAGCTCAGCTGACCCCACCCCACATCGCCTCAACCCCTCAACCGCCGGCGATCTTGTGGAGTTCGGCGGTCATGGAGCCGTCTGCGCAGCCATCTCAGCTTGAGAAGGCAGCCTCAGACGGATGACGCGTCCTCGGCCACATCGCCTCCGCCGGTAACGGCTCGCCGCCTCCGCCTCGCCGCCTCCGGCTCGCCGCTTCCGGGTCGCCCGTCTCTGCCTCGTTGCCCGCGGATCTTGCACGAATCTTCACCCTCGCGCCGATCTTGCAGCCCTTTCCACGTCCCGACGGGAAGAAGGCTGCAAGGTCTCCCCGGCGCAGTAGACCTTGCATGACAAACCACACCCAGACGTGAAGAACCATGCAAGATCGCCGCCAACGTGGAAAATCGTGCAAGATCTGCAAGGCCGAAAATGGGACGAATCCCTGCGAATACGACATTACTGACCTCGGGCCGGTGTCTCAGTTGGCCAGACGGTGGCAATAGGTCGGGTCGCGGGAGCTGGCTAGGTGGCGGGAGCGGGTCAGGCTGCGGGGGTGGCCTTTTCCAGGGCTATCAGCTCGGGGACTGTGACGAAACGGAAGCCGCGCGCCTTGAGACCGGCGAACATGGCGCCGAGGCCGCGCAGCGACACCAGCCGGTGTGGCTTGCCGACGTCGTGGGCCAGCACGATCGAACCCGGGCGGACGTTGTCGACGATGTCGCGGACCTGGCCGTCCGGGTCCTTCTCGAAGTACAGCTCGCGCATCAGGTGTGACCACAGCACGATGTCGTAGCCCATGCAGTCGGCGGCCAGCACGGTGGAGCCGCCGAGGTGCCCGTACGGCGGGCGCATCAGGGTCGCGGTCCGCCCGAACACCTTCTGGATCATCTCGTGGGTGCGCGTGAGCTCGTTCATCACGCCGGCCTTGTCCAGGGTGGCGAGGTCGTCGTGCGACCACGAGTGGTTGCCTATCGCGTGCCGTCCCATCCGGTCGCGGACCAGGCCGGCGTTGGCCTCCAGATTTTGCCCGACCATGAAGAAGGTGGCCGGGACCGAGGCCGCGTCGAGGGCGTCGAGCACCATCGGCGTGTAGTCCGGGGCCGGGCCGTCGTCGAACGTGAACGCCACCACCGGCTCGGTGGTCTCGACGTAGTAGCGCACCGACAGCCCGGGCCGGCGTAGGTCGGCGGGCGCGTCGGCGGCCGCGGCGTACCCACCGCTGAGCGGCGGACGATCCCATCCGAACACCCGTGGCAGCCCGGCGGCGCCGGCCGCGCCGAGAGCCACCCCGCCGGTGGCCAGGAGCGCACGGCGCATGACCGTGCGTCGATCGATACCCATGTTGATGTTCCCCCCGTTGCGGTCAGCGAGAGTATCCGAAGACCGCAACGGGAAGTTCAGCGGTTCGAGGGATCTCGTTCCGCCGCGAGCCGCCCGCTCACGCCACGGACGGCGATCCGGAGGCCGGCAGGCGGCTCTCCAGGGCCTCGATGCGGCGGACGAGAGGCGCCAGCTCGGCGCGGACCGCGTTCAGCAGGGCCGGGGGTGCGGCCTGGTCGGTGCTGGTGGCGCGCAGATGGGCGTATCCGGCGACGGCGGCGGCCACGGTCCGGCGGGCGGCCTTGCCGTCGACCGAGCGGGAGCGCAGCAGCTCGCCGGCGGCGCCGTCCGGCTCCGCGGCCAGGCCGACCAGCAGGTGCTCGCACCCGACGTAGTTGTGACCGAATCCGATCGCCTCGCCGACACTGAGCTCCAGGGCGACGGCGGCCGGGCCGCTGAACCGCAGCGCGCCCGGGGCGGCCGCCGGCTCCGCGGTGTCCGGGGCGGTCAGTGAACCGGGGGTGACGTCGATCGCGGTGAGGATCTGGAGCCCCAGGTTCTGCCCCTCGGTGAGCAGGCCGTGCAGCAGGTCGCCGGTGGTCACCGAGCCGGCGCCGGCCTCCCGGGCCCGGGCCGCGGCCAGGTTGAGGACGGTGATCAGCCGGGCGGTGAAGGTGGGCAGGCGCTCGGCGAGCCAGGCCGGATCGACGTCGGTCAGGACGGCCTGGCGGATCGTGGTGATGCGGCGGACCGCGTACTCCAGGGCGCGCTGGCAGATCGGCGAGACAGGCAGGCCGGTCTCCCGGACCGCTTCGGCGAGATCGTCCGGCAGGTACACGTTGATTTTCGGCATGCCCAATGTGTAACCCGCTTGGGGTCATCTGTATATAACCCCATAAGAGCCTGTGGCGGTACGCATAGGGTGTAGCCCGTGGTGACGCGGATTCCGGTGGCGGGCGACCGTCCATATGACGTGGTCGTGGGCCGAGGGCTGGCAGACGAGCTGCCCCCGATGATCGAGGGCGCGGCCCGGGTGGCGGTGCTGCACCCGCCGACGCTCCGCGAGCGGGCCGAGGCGGTCGCCAAGTCGGCCGGCGCGGCGACCGTGGTGCCGATCGAGGTGCCGGACGCCGAGCGCGGCAAGTCGATCGAGGTCGCCGCCCGGTGCTGGGACGAACTCGGGGCGGCCGGCTTCACCCGTACCGATGTGGTGGTCGGTGTCGGCGGCGGAGCGACCACCGACCTGGCCGGTTATGTCGCGGCGGCCTGGCTCCGCGGGGTCCGCTGGGTGCCGGTCTCCACCTCGGTGGCCGGCATGGTCGACGCCGCCGTCGGCGGCAAGACCGCGGTCAACATCGCCGCCGGCAAGAACCTGGTCGGCGCGTTCCACCCGCCGGCCGGGGTGCTCTGCGACCTGGACGCGCTGGACACGCTGCCCACCGAGGACATCGCGGCCGGCCTGGCCGAGGTGGTCAAGGGCGGGTTCATCGCCGACCCGCGGATCCTGGAGTTGGTCGAGGCCGATCCGGCGGCCGCTCTGGACCCGCGCAGCGACGTGCTGCGCGAGCTGGTCGAGCGCAAGATCCAGGTGAAGGCCGACGTGGTCGGGGTGGACCTCAAGGAGTCCGGGCTGCGGGAGATCCTCAACTACGGGCACACGCTGGGTCACGCGATCGAGCGACGTGAGAAATACACCTGGAAGCACGGGCACGCCATCGCGGTGGGCCTGATCTTCGCGGCCGAGCTGGGCCGGCTCACCGGGCGGCTGGACGACGCCACGGCCGACCGGCACCGGGCGATCCTGGAGTCGCTGGGGCTGCCCACGGCGTACCCGGAAGAGGCTTGGAACGACCTGCTGCCCGCCATGCGCGTCGACAAGAAGGCGCGGGCAGCCACCTTGCGGTTCGTGGTTCTGGACGGCCTGGCGAAGCCGGGCATCCTGGCCGGGCCGGACGAGGACCTGCTGCGCCGGGCGTACGCGGCGGTGGCCCGATGATCTACGTGCTGAACGGGCCGAACCTGGGCCGGCTGGGCCTGCGCGAGCCGGGCGCCTACGGGACGTCGACCTATCAGGACCTGGTCGAGATGTGCCAGACCGTCGCCGAGGACCTGGGCCTGACCATCGAGGTGAAGCAGACCAACGCCGAGCACGAGATGCTGGAGTGGCTGTACCAGGCCGCCGACGAGGGCGCCGACGTGGTGCTCAACCCGGGCGCCTGGACGCACTACAACTACGCCGTGCGGGACGCCTGCGCCATCCTGCGCGGCAAGCTGGTCGAGGTGCACATCTCCAACGTGCACGCCCGGGAGGAGTTCCGGCACCACTCGGTCATCTCGGCGGTCGCGACGGGTGTCATCGCGGGCCTGGGTTTCGACGGATATCGGCTGGCACTGGAGCACATCGCCCGGTAGGCCCGATTCGCTCCGGCCAGCTTCACGCCGGTAGAGTGGTTCGGTCACCGAATCGTATAAAGATCAAGGCAGGACATGGCTTCCACCAACGACCTGAAGAACGGCCTGGTGCTCAACCTCGACAAGGAGCTGTGGAGCGTCGTCGAGTTCCAGCACGTCAAGCCGGGTAAGGGTCCAGCCTTCGTGCGGACCACGCTGAAGCACGTGCTGTCCGGCAAGGTGGTGGACAAGACCTTCAACGCGGGCACCAAGGTCGAGACCGCGACCGTGGACAAGCGCACCATGCAGTACCTGTACCAGGACGGCGAGGACTTCGTCTTCATGGACCTGGACACCTACGACCAGATCCACGTCGCCGGCGCCACGGTCGGTGACAACGCCAACTACCTGCTCGCCGAGGCCGAGGCCACGGTCGCGCTGCACGAGGGCGTGCCGCTCTACATCGAGCTGCCGACCAGCGTGTTCCTCGAGGTCACCTACACCGAGCCGGGCCTCCAGGGCGACCGCTCGACCGGTGGCACCAAGCCGGCGACCGTCGAGACCGGCGCCACGGTTCAGGTTCCGCTCTTCATCACCACCGGTGAGAAGATCAAGGTCGACACCCGCGACGGCCGCTACCTCGGCCGCAGCTGATGGCTGAAGGCCCCAAGAAGGAACGGCTCGCGCGTCGCAAGGCCCGCAAGCGAGCGCTGGACGTCCTCTTCGAGGCCGACCTGCGTGATCTGCCGCCGAGCCAGGTGCTCCTGACCTACCTGGACCGGATCGCGAAGCCACACCCCGAGCATCTCGAGTATTCGAAGACGCTCATCGAGGGTGTGGCCAAGCACCTCGACCGGATCGACGAGCTGATCGCCAGCTACGCCGAGGGCTGGACGATCGACCGGATGCCCACGGTCGACCGCAACCTGGCCCGGATCGCGGTCTACGAACTGCTCTTCGAGCCGGACGTGGACGACCCGGTGGCGATCACCGAGGCGGTCGAGCTGGCCAAGGAGATGTCGACCGACGACAGTCCCCGCTTCCTGAACGGTCTGCTGGACCGGATCGCAGCCTTCGCGACCCGCTGACGCGCACGCCTGCCGGTACGGCCCGGACCCCTGAAGGTCCGGGCCGTCCGCGTCGCTTGTCTCTCGCGTCGCTTGTCTCTCGAGGCGTCGCTGTCTTCCGCGGCGCTTGTCCTCCGCGATCTTGTTGACTTCGGTCGCATTCGAGTTTCGCCATTTGGGCAGCTACTTTGCAGGTCAGGGCCCCAGCCGTAGTGAGTCGTGCGTTCGTCCTGGTCAGCGTCATCCCCAGCGAACTCCGCGAGATCACCGTGAGGTCTCATGCCCTTGGACGGGGCCGTCCAGGGGTGATGCCGGGAACGGACTGCCGAGGGTGGGCCCGCCGGCCGGAGCGGTGGTCAGCGCACACGTTCGCCGATTGTGTGCGCTTGCTTCGCTCTGACGGGGACAGGCGCACACGTTGTGCCGTCCGTGTGCGCTGGTCGTCGTCCCGGCGAGGGTGAAGTCGCACGTTGCCGCATTGTGTGCGCTGGTCGTCGCGCGCTGGCGACCACGCCCGGCCGAACACCGGCGACCACGTCTGGCGGCCGCGCGCTGGCGGCCGCGTCTGGCGGCCGCGCGCTGGCGATCGCGCCGGGCCGAGCGCCGCCGACCGCAGATTCGGCCTCGACCGACCTGGTGGATCTTGCGCGGTTCTCCACGCTGGCAGCGATCTTGCATGGTTCTTCATGTTTGGGCGTGGTATTTCGTGCAAGGTCTACTGCGCCGGGGAGACCTTGCAGCTTTCTTCCTGTTGGGGTGTGGAAAGGGCTGCAAGATCGGTGCGAGGGTGGAAAGTCGTGCAAGATCCGCGGGTGGCGAGCCGTAAGCGGCGGAGACGTTGCCGGCGGAGGAGAGGCCGACGTTCATGTGGTGGGTGCCGTCCACCTCGACGTGCAGGCGATAGGCCGGCCAGTAGGCGTCCAGATACCTGTTCCTCCCGTCCGTTCCTTTCCGGATATGTTGCATTTCCGGCTCCGGAAGTCCGTATCGGCGACAGAGAGCGACGAGGTTCGCCTCGCTGAGCGCAGTGGCGCCGCTCGAAGGTCGACCACTCGTATTCACCCGCTTCCTGTCCGGGCGGCTCCCGAAGCACGCCCCACCATGCTTCTTTCGGCGCTCTCCTCGCTTCAGGCCTGTGGATAACCGTCGATCTTGTTGACTTGTACGGGACAGGCGTGACCGAAGTTCACAAGATCGCGGAAAAGCGGGAGAAGCAGCGAGGCGGTGAGGCGGGAGAAGCGGTGAGGCGGGGGACGGGGAGGCAGGAGACGCGGTGAAGCGGGAGACGCGGCGAGGCGGTGAAGCGGGGGAAGCGGGAAGCGGGAGAAGCGGAGAGGTGGGCGGCGGGGGAAGCGGGCGTGGTGGGTCCGCTGGAAAGGCGAAAGCCCGCGTCGGGGGGACGCGGGCTTTACGGGGGGCGCTACTGGGTGTTGCTGATTTCGTTAAGCCGGCCTGTCGGTCAGCTGGCGAAGAACGCGCGCGGGTCGGCCACCAGGACACCCTGCTCGGTCAGGCGCTCGATGAGGCCGGACGGCGAGATGTCGTAGACGATGGCGAGCGCACGCAGGTCGTCGGCCCGGATCGACAGGACCCGGCCGTTGTAGTCGCCACGCTGCTGCTGGATCGCCCGGGCGTACCGCGCCACGTAGGCGAGGTCCTCACCCGTGGTGTCGTACAGCTTCTCCAGGTCGAGGACGATCTTGTTGGTGGCCTCGAGGCGGATGCCACTGCCGTCGGGCAGCAGCTCGGAGACGGGCACACGGTAGAAGTCGGCCAGTTCGGCCAGACGTGACACGGTGACGGCGCGGTCGCCACGCTCGTACGAGCCCACCACGACGGCTTTCCAGCGGCCGTTGGACTTCTCTTCGACACCCTGCAGGGACAGGCCCTGCTGCTGGCGGATGGAGCGCAGGCGGGCGCCCAGCGACTTCGCGTACTCAGACGGCATACGGACACTCCCGGTACTGTGCTGGCCCGGAGGGTTCTTTCCTCACGGATCGCTACGCTGCGTGACGGTACGGAGTTTGCGACCGCCGGTCAAGTGTTGGTTACCGATGAGTCGTGCGGGCCGCACCAAAGTAACCGGCTGTATCCCTAGACGGCGTGATTTGTCCGATCTGCTCCAGTCAGGCACGTCACCATGGCCAACGCCGAGTCCACTGATAACGTAGCGTCAGCCGTCGGGTCTGATTTTCATCAGGAGTCAAACCCGTACCGACGTCCTTTAACGACCCGTCCCGTGAGGCGGGGAAGGAGGTCCGCCGTGGCACAACCACGCGCAGACGCACCCAGCAAGATCATTTTGGCGGAGTCCGACCTGCACCGGGTCGTCGACCGGATCGCCCATCAGATTCTCGAGAAGACCTCCGGCGCCACCGGGACCGTGCTGCTCGGCATCCCGACCCGGGGCGTCCCGCTGGCCCACCGGCTGGCCGCCCGGATTCACGCCTTCGAGGGCGTCCACGTTCCGGTCGGGTCCCTCGACATCACGCTCTACCGCGACGACCTGCGCCTCAAGGCCACCCGCGCGCTCGGCCGCACCGAGCTGCCGCCCGGTGGCATCGACGGCCTGCGGGTCATCCTCGTCGACGACGTGCTCTTCTCCGGCCGGTCGGTGCGGGCCGCCCTGGACGCCCTCAACGACGTCGGCCGGCCCAGCTCGGTGCAGCTCGCGGTGCTGGTCGACCGCGGTCACCGGCAGCTGCCGATCCGCGCCGACTACGTGGGTAAGAACATCCCGACCGCGCTCAGCGAGAGCGTCAAGGTGACCCTCACCGAGACCGACGGCGCCGACGAGGTCAAGCTGCTCGGAGGCCTCTCGTGATCAAGCACCTGCGTTCCGCCGCCGACCTGGACGCCCCGACCGCCACGCTGATCCTGGACACCGCCGCCGAGATGGCCGCGCTCTCCGGCCGCGAGGTGAAGAAACTGCCCGCGCTGCGCGGCCGCACCGTGGTCAACCTGTTCTACGAGGACTCCACCCGGACCCGGATCTCCTTCGAGGCGGCTGCCAAGCGGCTCTCCGCGGACGTCATCAACTTCTCCGCCAAGGGCTCCAGCGTGTCCAAGGGCGAGAGCCTCAAGGACACCGCGCTCACCCTCCAGGCGATGGGCGCCGACGCCGTGGTGATCCGGCATTCGGCCAGCGGCGCGCCGCACCGGCTGGCGAACTGGGTGGAGGGCTCGGTCGTCAACGCCGGCGACGGCACTCATGAGCATCCGACCCAGGCGCTGCTCGACGCGTACACGATGAGGTCTCGTCTTGGTCGTCTCGACGGGCTGAAGGTCGCGATCGTCGGCGACGTGCTGCACAGCCGGGTCGCCCGGTCGAACGTGCTGCTGCTGACGACGCTCGGCGCGCAGGTCACGGTGGTCGGCCCGCCGACGCTGATCCCGCTCGACGTCGCCGCCGCGCTCGCCGAGAAGACCCAGGTCTCCTACGACCTGGACGCGGTGCTGCCGGACAGCGACGTGGTGATGATGCTGCGGGTGCAGACCGAGCGGATGCAGGACTCGTACTTCCCCTCGGCGCGCGAGTACAGCCGCCGCTACGGGCTCGACGTGGCCCGGATGAAGAAGTTGCCGGAGCACGCGATCGTCATGCACCCCGGCCCGATGAACCGCGGGATGGAGATCGCGCCCGAGGTGGCCGACTCCCCCCGTTCCACGATCGTCGAACAGGTCGCCAACGGCGTCAGCGTCCGGATGGCCGTCCTCTACCTGCTGCTGGGAGGCAAGTGATGGCGTACCTGCTCAAGGGCGTCTCGATCCTCGGTGCCGAACCGACCGACCTGTACCTCAACGACGGCGTGATCTCGGCCCCGGTCGAGAACGCCGAAGTGATCGACGCGGCCGGGCTGGTCGCGCTGCCCGGCCTCGTCGACGTGCACACCCACCTGCGCGAGCCGGGCCGGGAGGACGCCGAGACCGTCGAGACCGGCTCCCGCGCCGCCGCCCTCGGCGGTTACACCGCGGTCTGCGCGATGGCGAACACCTCGCCGGTCGCCGACACCGCGGGTGTGGTCGAGCAGGTCTGGCGGCTGGGCCGGGAGGCCGGGCTGGTCGACGTGCAGCCGATCGGCGCGGTCACCGTCGGCCTGGCCGGCAAGCAGATGGCCGAGCTCGGCGCGATGGCCACCTCGGCGGCGAACGTGCGGATCTTCTCCGACGACGGCTTCTGCGTCGCCGACCCCAAGCTGATGCGCCGCGCCCTGGAGTACGTGAAGGCGTTCGACGGCGTCATCGCCCAGCACGCCGAGGAGCCCCGGCTCACCGAGGGCGCCCAGATGCACGAGGGCGAGGTCAGCACCCGCCTGGGCCTGACCGGCTGGCCGGCGGTCGCCGAGGAGGCGATCATCGCTCGCGACGTGCTGCTCGCCGAGCACGTCGGTAGCCGCCTGCACGTCTGCCACGTCTCCACCGCCGGTTCGGTCGAGGTGCTGCGCCAGGCCAAGGCCCGCGGCGTCCGCGTGACGGCCGAGGTAACCCCGCATCACCTGCTGCTGACCGACGAGCTCGCGGCGGGTTACGACCCGGTCTTCAAGGTCAACCCCCCATTGCGTACGCGCAGCGACGTCGAAGCCCTGCGCCAGGCGCTGCTGGACGGGGTGATCGACGTGGTCGCCACCGACCACGCGCCGCACGCCGTGCAGGACAAGGAATGCGAGTGGGCGCACGCCCGCCCCGGCATGCTCGGCCTGGAGACGGCGCTGCCGATCGTGCTGAGCATCTACGGCCCGCAGTGGGAGCTGATCGCCGAGCGGATGTCCCGGGCGCCGGCCCGGATCGCCGGCCTCGACGGGCACGGCGGTGACCTGACCGTCGGCTCCCCGGCGAACCTGACGCTGGTGGACCCGTCCGCGCGCCGGGTCGTCGACCCGTCCGAGCTGGCGAGCCGCAGCCGCAACACGCCGTACGCGGGCATGACCCTGCCCGGTCGCATCGTGGCGACCTTCCTGCGGGGCGAGGCGACGGTTCTGGACGGGAAGGCAGTCAAATGAGCAAGGCGATCCTCGTGCTCGAGGACGGGCGGACATTCCACGGCAGCGCGTACGGCGCGGTGGGGGAGACGTTCGGCGAGGCGGTGTTCACCACCGGCATGACCGGGTACCAGGAGGTCCTCACCGACCCGTCGTTCCACCGGCAGGTTGTGGTGCAGACCGCCCCGCAGATCGGCAACACCGGCGTCAACGACGAGGACGACGAGTCGGACCGCATCTGGGTCTCCGGCTACGTGGTCCGCGACCCGGCCCGCCGCCCCTCCAACTGGCGTTCCACGGGTGACCTCGGTGACCGGCTCAAGGCCGAGGGCGTCGTCGGCATCAGCGGCGTCGACACCCGCGCCCTGACCCGCCACCTGCGCGAACGCGGCGCCATGCGGGTCGGCATCTCGTCTGTCGACCTGGACCCGCGGGCGTTGCAGCAGCGGGTCCTGGCCCAGCCGCAGATGCTCGGCGCCGACCTGTCGGCCCAGGTCACCACGCCGGAGAAGTACACCGTCGAGGCCGAGGGCGAGCACCGCTACACGGTTGCCGCGCTGGACCTGGGCATCAAGCGCAACGTCTCGCGCCGCCTCGCCGCGCGCGGCGTGACCACGCACGTCTTCCCGGCCTCCTCGTCGATCGAGGACCTGCTCGCGGTCGGCCCGGACGCGGTGTTCTTCTCGCCGGGCCCCGGCGACCCGGCCACCGCGGACGGCCCGGTCGCGCTCGCACAGGAGGTGATGCGCCGCCGGGTGCCGCTGTTCGGCATCTGCTTCGGCAGCCAGATCCTCGGCCGCGCGCTCGGCTTCGGGACCTACAAGCTGGGGTACGGCCACCGCGGCATCAACCAGCCGGTGCTCGACAAGACCACCGGCAAGGTCGAGGTGACCAGCCACAACCACGGTTTCGCCGTGGACGCACCCGTAGGCGAGCGCATCGACACCGGCTTCGGCGCCGTCGAGGTGTCGCACGTCTGCCTGAACGACAACGTGGTCGAGGGCCTGCGGGGCCTGGAGGTCCCGGCTTTCACCGTCCAGTACCACCCCGAGGCCGCCGCCGGCCCGCACGACGCGGACTACCTGTTCGACCGCTTCGTCGACCTTGTGGAAAAGAAGGGCTGAAGCAAGTGCCGAAGCGCGAGGACATCAAACATGTGATGGTGATCGGGTCCGGCCCGATCGTCATCGGCCAGGCCTGCGAGTTCGACTACTCCGGCACCCAGGCCTGCCAGGTGCTGCGGGCCGAGGGCATCCGCGTCTCGCTGGTCAACTCCAACCCGGCCACGATCATGACCGACCCGGAGTTCGCCGACGCCACCTACGTCGAGCCGATCACGCCGGAGTTCGTCGAGCTGGTCATCGCCAAGGAGCGCCCGGACGCGATCCTGCCGACCCTGGGCGGCCAGACCGCGCTCAACACCGCGATCGCCCTGCACGAGGCCGGCGTCCTGGACAAGTACGGCGTCGAGCTGATCGGCGCGAACGTCGACGCCATCCGCAAGGGCGAGGACCGCCAGCTCTTCAAGGACATCGTGGCGCTCGCCGGCGGCGAGACCCCGCGCTCGCGGGTCTGCCACTCGATGGACGAGGTCCGCGACACCGTCGCCGAGATCGGCCTGCCGGTCGTCATCCGGCCGTCGTTCACCATGGGCGGCCTGGGCTCCGGCATGGCGCACACCCCCGAGGACCTGGAGCGGATCGCCGGCGCCGGCCTGGCCGCGTCCCCGGTGACCGAGGTGCTCATCGAGGAGAGCGTGCTCGGCTGGAAGGAGTACGAGCTCGAGCTGATGCGCGACAAGCACGACAACGTCGTGGTCGTCTGCTCGATCGAGAACGTCGACCCGATGGGCGTGCACACCGGGGACAGCGTGACCGTGGCCCCGGCCATGACGCTCACCGACCGCGAGTACCAGAAGCTGCGTGACCTGGGCATCGCCGTGCTCCGTGAGGTCGGCGTGGACACCGGCGGCTGCAACATCCAGTTCGCGATCAACCCGGACGACGGCCGGATGATCGTGATCGAGATGAACCCGCGGGTGTCGCGCTCGTCGGCGCTGGCGTCGAAGGCGACCGGCTTCCCGATCGCCAAGATCGCCGCGAAGCTGGCCATCGGCTACACCCTCGACGAGATCCCCAACGACATCACGCTGAAGACGCCGGCCGCCTTCGAGCCGGCCCTCGACTACGTGGTCGTGAAGATCCCGCGGTTCGCGTTCGAGAAGTTCCCGGGCGCGGACAAGGAGCTCACCACCACGATGAAGTCGGTCGGTGAGGCGATGAGCCTGGGCCGCAACTTCGCCGAGGCGCTCAACAAGGCCATGCGCTCGATGGAGACCAAGGCGGCCGGGTTCTGGACCGCGCCGACGTTCACGAGCGTGGACGAGGCCCTGGAGGCGCTGAAGGTCCCGCACGACGGCCGGCTCTACACGGTCGAGGCGGCGCTGCGGCTGGGCGCCACGGTCGAGCAGGTGCACGCCGCGTCGGGCCGGATCGACCCGTGGTTCCTCGACGAGATCCAGGCCCTGGTCGACCTGCGCGCCGAGATCCTGGCCGCCCCGTTCCTCGACGAGGAGCTGCTGCGCCGGGCCAAGCGGTCCGGTCTCTCCGACCGGCAGCTGGCCGTGCTGCGCCCGGAGCTGGCCGGTGAGGACGGTGTGCGCTCGCTGCGGCACCGGCTCGGCATCCGCCCGGTCTACAAGACCGTCGACACGTGTGCGGCCGAGTTCCAGGCGAACACGCCGTACCACTACTCGTCCTACGACGAGGAGACCGAGGTCGTGCCGAGCGACCGGCCCAAGGTGATCATCCTGGGCTCCGGCCCGAACCGGATCGGGCAGGGCATCGAGTTCGACTACTCGTGCGTGCACGCCGTACAGGCGCTGCGTGGTGTCGATTTTGAAACCGTCATGGTGAACTGCAACCCGGAGACGGTGTCGACCGACTACGACACCGCCGACCGGCTCTACTTCGAGCCGCTCACGTTCGAGGACGTCCTCGAGGTGTTCCACGCCGAGGACAGCTCCGGCAAGGCGGCCGGCGGGCCCGGTGTGATCGGCGTGATCGTGCAGCTCGGCGGGCAGACCCCGCTCGGTCTGGCGAACCGGCTCAAGGCGGCCGGCCTGCCGATCGTCGGCACCACGCCCGAGTCGATCGACCTGGCCGAGGACCGCGGCCTGTTCGGCGCGCTGCTCGCCGAGTACGGGCTGCGCTCGCCCGACCACGGCACCGCCACCAGCTTCTCCGAGGCCAAGGCGATCGCCGACACGATCGGCTACCCGGTCCTGGTCCGCCCGTCCTACGTGCTCGGCGGCCGGGGCATGGAGATCGTCTACGACGAGCCGACCCTGAAGGGCTACATCGAGCGGGCCACCGAGATCTCGCCGGATCACCCGGTGCTGGTCGACAGGTTCCTCGACGACGCCGTCGAGATCGACGTGGACGCGCTCTGCGACGCGACCGGCGAGGTCTACCTGGGCGGCGTCATGGAGCACATCGAGGAGGCCGGCATCCACTCCGGCGACTCGGCCTGCTCGCTGCCGCCGATCACGCTGGCCGCCTCGCACATCGCCGAGGTCCGCCGCTACACCGAGGCGCTGGCCCGGGGCATCGGCGTGCGCGGCCTGATGAACGTGCAGTACGCGCTCAAGGACGAGAGCCTCTACGTGCTGGAGGCGAACCCGCGGGCCTCGCGGACCGTCCCGTTCGTCTCGAAGGCGACCGCGGTGCCGCTGGCCAAGGCGGCGGCCCGGATCATGCTCGGCGCCACCATCGCCGACCTGCGCGCCGAGGGCATGCTGCTGCCCGAGGGCGACGGCGGGACGGTGCCGGCGAACGCGCCGATCGCGATCAAGGAGGCGGTGCTGCCCTTCAAGCGGTTCCGCACGCTCGCCGGGCAGAACGTGGACAGCCTGCTCAGCCCCGAGATGAAGTCGACCGGCGAGGTGATGGGCATCGACGCCGGCTTCGGCCAGGCGTTCGCCAAGTCGCAGGCCGCCGCCTACGGTTCGCTGCCGACCAGCGGCAAGGTCTTCGTCTCGGTCGCCAACCGGGACAAGCGGTCGATGATCTTCCCGGTCAAGCGGCTGGCCGACCTGGGCTTCACCATCGTCACCACGGCCGGGACCGGCGAGGTGCTGCGACGGTACGGCATCGACTGCGAGATCGTGCCGAAGCACTACGAGGACCCGGGCAAGCGCAACGCGGTCGAGTTGATCCTGGCCGGCGAGATCTCGCTGATCATCAACACCCCGCAGGGTTCCGGCGCGAGCGCCCGCCTCGACGGGTACGAGATCCGCAGCGCCGCCGTCACCGCCGACGTGCCGAGCATCACCACGGTGCCCGGCGCGGCCGCCGCCGTCATGGGTATCGAGGCGCTCCGGGCCGGCGACATGTCGGTGCGCCCGCTCCAGGAGCTGCACAAGCTGCTCAGGGGTGGCGAGTGAGCCTGTTCACCAGCGTCGCCCGGCCGGCTCTGTTCCGGCTGGGCGGCGGGGACGCCGAGCACGCCCACGAGTGGACGCTGGACCGGCTCGCCAAGCTGCCCGCGCCCGCGCTGGCCGCGATGCGCCGCTGGTACGGCTTCTCCAACCCGGTCGAGGTCTTCGGTGTCCGGTTCCCGAACCGGGTCGGCCTGGCCGCCGGCGTCGACAAGAACGGGCTCGCCCTGCGTGCGTGGCCGGCACTCGGGTTCGGTTTCGTCGAGGTCGGCACGGTCACCGCGAAACCGCAGCCGGGCAACGACAAGCCGCGGCTGTTCCGGGCGAAGGCCAGCGAGGGCATCGTCAACCGGATGGGCTTCAACAATGCCGGCGCGGCCGCCCTGGCCGACCGCCTGGCCGAGCTGGGCCCGCTCGACGTGCCGCTGGGCATCTCGCTCGGCAAGTCGAAGGTCACCCCGCTGGAGGACGCGGTCGAGGACTACCTGACGTCCTACCGGTTGCTGCACCGGCACGCCGACTACATCGCCGTCAACGTGTCCTCGCCGAACACCCCGGGCCTGCGCAATCTCCAGGACAAGGACTCGATCGCGGCGCTGCTCAAGGCGCTGGCCGGCCCGGTGCCGGTGCTCGTCAAGATCGCGCCGGACCTGACCGAGCCGGCCATCGCCGAGCTGCTCGGGGTCTGCCTGGAGCACGGCGCGGCCGGGATCATCGCCACCAACACCACGCTGTCCCGGGACGGGCTCGCGCCGGCCGACGGCCACCTGGCCGGCGAGGCGGGCGGGCTCTCCGGGGCGCCGCTGACCGCCCGGTCCCGCGAGGTGGTCCGGTTCGTGCACACCGAGTCCGGCGGGAAGCTGCCGATCATCGGGGTCGGCGGGATCATGTCGGCCGACGACGCGTCCCGGATGCTCGACGCCGGCGCCGCCCTGGTGCAGCTCTACTCCGGGTTCATCTACCGGGGCCCGGACCTGGTCCTGGAGGTCGCCCGGGGCGCCCGCCCGTCACGGGCGGCAGCGGCCCGATGAGCGCGGCCGAGCGCGACCGCGTTGCGCTCGGCCCGTCGTCAGCTCCCGCGGGACCGGTTTCCGGTTCCCCGGGGGCGGCCGGCGACGGCGCGGCGGCGCTGCTGGCCCTCGATCGGGCGCATGTCTGGCATCCGTACGGCCCGATGCCCGGCCGCAGCGAGCCCTACCTGGTGGAGAGCGCCGAGGGGGTACGCCTGCGGCTGTCCGGTGGGCGCGAGGTGGTCGACGGGATGTCGTCCTGGTGGGCGGCCATCCACGGGTACCGGCACCCGGTTCTGGACGCGGCACTGGCCGATCAGGCCGGCCGGATGAGCCACGTGATGTTCGGCGGGCTCACCCACGAGCCGGCGATCCGGCTGGCCACCGAGCTGGTGGAGATCACCCCGGCCGGGCTGGAGCACGTGTTCCTCTGCGATTCCGGCTCGGTCGGCGTCGAGGTGGCGATCAAGATGGCGCTCCAGGCCCAGCGGGCCCTCGGACGGCCGGGCCGGAACCGTCTCGCGACCTGGCGTGGCGGATATCACGGTGACACGTTTCACCCGATGAGTGTCTGCGACCCGGTCGGCGGCATGCACTCGCTCTGGACCGGGGTGCTCCCGGTCCAGGTCTTCGCCGAGGCGCCGCCCACGGATTGGGACGAAGGCTACGCCGCCCGGCTCACCGACACGATCGAGCGTCACGCGGACGAGATCGCCGCGGTGATCGTCGAGCCGGTCGTCCAGGGGGCTGGTGGGATGCGGTTCCACCATCCGGAGTACCTGCGGGTGCTCCGCGAGGTGACGGCCGCGCACGGGATCTTCCTGATCTTCGACGAGATCGCCACCGGGTTCGGCCGGACCGGGCGGTTCTTCGGGGCCGGCCACGCCGGGGTGAGCCCCGACATCATGTGCCTCGGCAAGGCGCTGACCGGGGGATACCTGACCCTGGCGGCGACCCTGTGCACGGCTGAGGTGGCGGCCGCGATCTCCGCGGGGGAGGGTGGCGGGCTGGCGCACGGCCCGACCTTCATGGGGAACCCGCTCGCCTGTTCGGTGGCACTGGCGTCGCTCAGCCTCTTGCGTACGGGCGAGTGGGCGACGTCCGTACAAAATATCGAATTTGCTCTGAAACGCGGTCTGGAGCCGCTTCGTGGCGCGCGCGGGGTCGCTGACGTGCGGGTCCTCGGCGCCATCGGCGTCGTCCAGCTGGACCGGCCGGTGGACATGGCCCGGGCGACCGCGGCGGCGGTGGCCGAGGGGGTCTGGCTGAGGCCGTTCCGGGACCTGATCTACACCATGCCGCCGTTCGTCACCGACGACGCCGACGTGGCCCGCATTACCGCCGGAATCGCCGCCGCGGTGGCGGCTAGCTGACACGGGAGAGTGAGAAGTTCATGGAAACCTTCGGCGAACGACTGCACGCGGCGGTTGCGGAGCGTGGTCCGCTGTGCGTCGGGATCGACCCGCACGCCTCGCTCCTGGCCCGCTGGGGTCTCTCCGACGACATCTCCGGCCTCGAACGCTTCGCCCGTACGGTCGTCGAAGCACTGGCCGATCGGGTGGCTGTTCTGAAGCCACAGTCAGCTTTTTTTGAGAGATTTGGGTCACGCGGCGTCGCGGTTCTTGAGTCAACTATCCGACAGTCTCGAGAGGCCGGCGCGCTTGTCCTTCTGGATGTGAAACGTGGCGACATCGGCTCGACGATGGCCGCGTACGCCGACGCGTACTTAAATCCGGCGAGCACTCTCTGTGCTGACGCGATTACGGTGAGTCCCTATCTTGGAGTGGGCTCACTCCAGCCCGCGTTCGATTCGGCGGCCGCTCACGGGGGTGGAGTCTTCGTCCTGGCGCTGACCTCGAACCCCGAGGGGCCGGCCGTCCAGCACGCCGTCGCCCGTGACGGAAAAACCGTCGCGCAAACCGTGATCGATGAGATTTCCCAGGTCAACGCGGGTGCGCAGCCGCTCGGAAGCCTCGGCCTCGTGGTCGGCGCGACGATCGGCGAGACCGGCCACGACCTCTCCAAGGTCAACGGCCCGCTGCTCGCTCCGGGCCTCGGAGCGCAGGGCGGAACCCCCGATGACCTGCGAGCCGTCTTCGGTGAGAGCCTTCACAACGTGTTGCCGTCGTACTCACGCGAAGTTCTCGCGGCCGGGCCGGAGATCGGCGAATTGCGGGCCGCGACGGACCGCGTTCTGGCCGGCGTGCGCGCCGCGCTCGGGTGAAACGGCCTGCTTACCAGGCTCCCGATGAGCCGGGGCGGGGGTACCCCCACGTTGCCGAAACCCGGTTTGACCGCTAGTTTTCCCGGCGCCGGGAACCATATGCCCCTTCGGTTCCATGGCACACCACGTTTCACAGAAGCGCCGGTATTGAACTACCGCCGCTCAGGGACCTGAGGAGAACTGGTGCCGCTCCCGTCATTGAGCCCCGAACAGCGTGCTGCTGCGCTGGAGAAGGCCGCGGAAGTTCGCAAGGCTCGGGCTGAGCTGAAGGAACAGCTCAAGTCCGGCAAGACCACCCTCGCCGCCGTGCTCGAGCGCGCGGAAGGCGACGAGGTCGTCGGCAAGCTGAAGGTCTCGGCCGTGCTTCAGGCGCTGCCGGGCATCGGCAAGATCCGCGCGACCCAGATCATGGAGAAGCTGAAGATCGCCGAGAGCCGCCGGCTCCGGGGCCTCGGCGACCAGCAGCGCAAGGCCCTCCTGGGGGAGTTCGCTGCGAACTGACTCATCGGCTCGTGTAGGAATGAGCCGTGAGCATGGATGACGACGCGCAGCCGGAGGCCCGCCTCACCGTTCTTTCCGGCCCCTCAGGGGTCGGGAAGGACAGTGTGATCGAGCTGATCCGGCTGCGCTCGCCGTGGATCAAACTCTCGGTGTCGGTGACAACACGCAAGAAACGCGACTACGAGACCGACGGCGAGCACTACCACTTCGTGACCAGGTCCGAGTTCCAGCGACTGATCGACGGAAATCAGCTGCTGGAGTGGGCGGAGTTCGCGGGCAACCTCTACGGCACGCCCCGCGCGCAGGTCGAGGGCTGGCTCCATCAGGGCCGGCCCGTTTTGCTGAAGATCGACCTCCAGGGCGCTCGTCAGGTCCGTGCGGCCATGCCGACGGCCCAGCTGGTCTTCCTGGCCCCACCGAGCGTCGAGGAGCTCCAGCGCCGTCTCATCGGCCGGGGGACCGACGACGAGGAGACGATCAAGCGCCGGCTCGCGCACGCCGACGAGGAATTGGCGGCCGAGTCCGAGTTCGACGTCACCGTGGTGAACGACTTCGTCGAACGGGCCGCTGATGAGCTGGTAGGATTGCTCGGTTCGTTATACCTGGCACACGAGCATTAAGGATCTACCACGTGGGAACCATCGCGAACCCCGAAGGCATCACCAACCCGCCGATCGACGAGCTGCTCGACAAGACCTCGTCGAAGTACTCGCTGGTGATCTTCGCGGCCAAGCGCGCCCGCCAGGTCAACGCCTACTACAGCCAGCTCGGTGAGGGTCTTCTCGAGTACGTCGGTCCGCTGGTCGAGACCACGCCGCAGGAGAAGCCGCTCTCGATCGCGATGCGCGAGATCAACGCCGGCCTGCTGACCGCCGAGGCGACCGACAACCCGTGACCTAAGTCAATCTGTTGATCCCGCGTCCCGCATCATGGGCGCGGGATCAATTGTTATCTGAGGTGAATTCGTGCCGATGGTGAAGCTGTGACCGAGATCGTGCTGGGTGTGGGCGGGGGGATCGCCGCCTACAAGGCGTGCGAGCTGCTGCGGCTGTTCACCGAGTCCGGCCATGGGGTGCGGGTCGTCCCGACCGATTCGGCGCTCAAGTTCGTCGGTGAGCCCACCTGGGCCGCGCTCTCCGGGCGGCCGGTCGCCACCGGGGTCTGGGACGACGTGCACGAGGTGCCGCACGTGCGGATCGGGCGGGCCGCCGAGCTCGTCGTGGTCGCCCCGGCCACCGCCGACCTGCTGGCCAAGGCCGCCCACGGCATCGCCGACGACCTGCTCACCAACACCCTGCTCACCGCCACCTGCCCGATCGTGTACGCGCCGGCCATGCATACCGAGATGTGGGAGAACCCGGCCACCCGGGAGAATGTGGCGACTCTGCGCCGGCGCGGGGCGGTCGTGATCGAGCCTGCCGTCGGGCGCCTGACCGGCAAGGACACCGGCAAGGGCCGGCTGCCGGATCCCTCGGCGATCTTCGAGGCGGCGTTGCGCGTACTCCGGCGGGGTCTTGATCTTGATCTTGCCGGTCGTCATGTCGTGGTCACCGCCGGTGGCACCCGCGAGCCGCTCGACCCGGTCCGGTTCCTGGGCAACAGGTCCTCCGGAAAGCAGGGATACGCGCTGGCCAAGGCCGCGGTGGCCCGCGGCGCGCGAGTGACCCTCGTCTCGGCGAACGTGTCGCTGCCCGACCCCGCCGGAGTGGACGTCGTGCGGGTCGGCACCACCGAGGAGCTGCGTAAGGCCACCGTCGAGGCGGCCGCTTCGGCCGACGCGGTCGTGATGGCGGCCGCGCCCGCCGACTTCCGGCCGGCGACGGTCGCCGAGCAGAAGATCAAGAAGACCGACGACGGTACGCCCGGCCCGATCACCCTGGTCACGAACCCGGACATCGCCGCTGAACTGGGTGCGGCCAAGCGCCCGGGACAGATCCTCGTCGCCTTCGCGGCCGAGACCCACGACGCCCTGGAGAACGCGCGCGGCAAGCTGGCTCGCAAGCGCGCCGACCTGATCGTCGTCAATGAGGTCGGCCCCGACCTGGTCTTCGGGCAGGACCGCAACACCGTCACCCTGCTGGGGGCGGACGGCTTCACCGCCACTCACGGGGAACTCCCCAAAGACGATGTGGCCGATATGATTTTCGATCAAGTCGCCATTCGATGGAAACCCAGGTCCGCCGACGCTTAGCGACCTGGCTACACTTCCGCGTTACGTTGTATTCGACAAATCTGAGGAGCACCGTGGCACGCCGTCTGTTCACCTCCGAGTCGGTCACGGAAGGCCACCCGGACAAGATCGCTGACCAGATCAGCGACGGGATTCTCGACGCCCTGCTCGCGCAGGACCCGCGCAGCCGCGTCGCGGTGGAGACCCTCATCACCACCGGTCAGGTCCACGTGGCCGGTGAGGTCACCACGCAGGCCTACGCCGACATCCCCAGCATCGTGCGCGACACGATCCTGAAGATCGGTTACGACTCGTCGAAGAAGGGGTTCGACGGCGCGTCCTGCGGCGTCAGCGTCTCCATCGGCTCGCAGTCGCCGGACATCGCGCAGGGTGTCGACACCGCCATCGAGCAGCGCGAGGGTGAGGCCGGCGACCAGCTGGACAGCCAGGGCGCCGGCGACCAGGGCATGATGTTCGGCTTCGCCTGCTCGGAGACCCCCGAGCTGATGCCGCTGCCGATCGCGCTCGCGCACCGGCTGGCCCGCCGTCTGTCCGCCGCGCGCAAGGACGGGACGATCCCCTACCTGCGCCCCGACGGCAAGACCCAGGTCACCATCGAGTACGACGGGCTGCGCCCGGTCCGGCTCGACACGGTCGTGGTCTCGTCGCAGCACGCCGCCGACATCTCGCTGGAGTCGCTGCTCACCCCGGACGTCCGCGAGCACGTGATCGCCCCCGAGCTGGAGGGCCTCGGCCTCGACACCGAGGGCTACCGGCTGCTGGTCAACCCGACCGGCCGCTTCGAGATCGGCGGCCCGATGGGTGACGCCGGCCTCACTGGCCGCAAGATCATCGTCGACACCTACGGTGGCTACGCCCGCCACGGTGGCGGCGCGTTCTCCGGCAAGGACCCGTCCAAGGTCGACCGTTCCGCCGCGTATGCGACGCGCTGGGTCGCCAAGAACGTCGTCGCCGCCGGGCTCGCCGAGCGCTGCGAGATCCAGGTCGCCTACGCCATCGGCAAGGCGCACCCGGTCAGCCTGTTCGTCGAGACGTTCGGCACCGAGAACGTGCCGGTCGACCGGATCGAGAAGGCCATCAACGAGGTCTTCGACCTGCGCCCGGCCGCGATCATCCGCGACCTCGACCTGCTGCGCCCGATCTACCAGCAGACCGCTGCCTACGGCCACTTCGGCCGTGAGCTGCCGGAGCTGAAGTGGGAGAGCACCGACCGCGCCGCCGACCTGAAGAACGCCGCTTCCTGACGGCACGCCTTCCACGAAGCGCCCGCCCCTTCGGGGGCGGGCGCTTCGCCGTATCCGGGGTCGATCCTTCTGCTGTGCGAGGTCTTCCTGCCGAGTCTCCGGGCTATCGCACCGGTCATACAGGCGACTAGGAGGGGGAATGTCGCATTCGCGGCTTATTCGTCCCTGGCCAGCCTTGTGGATCTTGCACGGTTCTACTCGCCGGCAGATCTTGCACGGTTCTCCTCCCTGGCGGCGATCTTGCACGTTTCTTCACGTCTGGGGATGTTTTGTCGTGCAAGGTCTACTGCGCCGGGGAGACCTTGCAGCTTTCTTCCCGTCGGGGCGTGGAAAGGGCTGCAAGATTGGTGCGAGCGTGGAAAGTCGTGCAAGATCCGGAAATCCCGGCGATCTCGGGTGGTGGGAAAGGAAGTGCGGCCGTCTGGTGATCCGTTGGCGCCTGAAATGCGTGTTCGTTCGCATGAGAGTCAGGGGTGGTGAAGGCGCTTACGCTTCCGTGATGACGGGTGTTCAGGGCGATCGGGTGATCGTGGTCCGGCATGCGATGCCGGCAGTCGATCCGGACGTGCCGTCGGAGCAGTGGCAGCTCGCACAGGAGAGCCGCGTCGCGGCCCGCCTGATGCGGCTGCACGTCTGCCATCCGGCCTACTACGTGGCCAGCACCGAGCCGAAGGCCGCACAGACCATGCAGGAGATCGCCGGCGCTCAGCGGGTGGTCCGTGATCCGGGCCTCGCCGAAGTGCATCGGCCGCATGTGTGGTTCACCGACGAGGCGGGCTACCACTCGGCTGCGCAAGCCTATGCGCGAGGCGAGTGCCCCGACGGGTGGGAGCCGCGCGATCAGGTGATCGAGCGGTTCGACGCCGCGGTGGTACGGCACGCGGCCGCCGCCGCCGAACAGAACCGCACTCTCGTCATCGGCACCCACGGCCTGGCGCCGACGGTGTGGATGGCCAGCCGGTACCAGTTGGCGACCGACCCGGCCCGGTTCTGGGCCGACCTGCGGTTCCCGGACATCGTCGAGATCGACCTCCAGGCGCAGACGGTGACCTGCCTCACTCACTGATCGCCGGGCCCGCGGCCGGGGGCGGCGGCGGGCGGAATTGTCAGAGGGTGCGGGCAGAATGTTCGACCATGGGGACCAAGGGGACACGCGGCGAGCGGGAGCCGGCCGAGCGGCTGCCCGTCGCGCGGGTCTGTGTGGACCTGCCACTCGCCCACCTCGACCGGCCGTTCGATTATCTGGTCTCCACAGCTGACGACGAGGCCGCCCAGCCGGGCGTGCGGGTCAAGGTCCGGTTCGCCGGGCAGCAGGTCAGCGGCTTCCTTCTGGCCCGGGCCGAGTCCTCCGATCACGTCGGCAAGCTGGCCTACCTGGAAAAGGTGGTCTCGCCCGAGCGGGTCCTCGATCCCGAGATCGTCCGGCTGGCCCGCGCGGTCGCCGATCGTTATGCGGGCAATCTCGCCGACGTGCTCCGGCTCGCGGTGCCACCACGCCACGCGCGCGTCGAGTCCCAGCCCGTGACACCCCCCGCGGCCGGGCCGGTCCCGGCCTCCGCGCCAGACCGCGCATCCGTTCCGGTGCCGGACGCCGTTCCGGCTCTCACCCCGGTGCCGGCCGCACCCGTTCCAGTTCACACGTCGCTGTCCGCTGCGGCGGCCAGCGCCTCCGGCCCTGCCGATGAATCGGCTCCGCCTCCGGGTGATGCCTCCTCCACTGCACCCGGCTCTGCTTCGGTTCCAGCCACTGACCCGGTGGCGGCTGCTTCGGTTCCTCGTTCGGTGCAGGCCGCTGACCCGATGGCGGCTGCTGGACCAGGATCAACTGTCGGTTCTGTGCCGGCCGCTGGTCTGGCGGTGGCTCCTGGATCGGCGGCGATGGTCGGTTCGAGATCGCCCGACGATCCGGCGGCTGCTGGATCATCGGCGACGGTCGGTTCGGTGTCGGGCGCTGATCTGGCGGCCGTTGCCGATTCGGGTTCGGTCGCTGGTGTGGGAGCGGCTGTCGGTTCGGAGTCGGCGCTGGGCGCTGGGCCGGGCACCGGTTCGGGTTCCGGGCCGGGTTCGGGTTCCGGGCCGGGCACGGGTTCGGGGTCTGTGCCGGGCAACGGTTCGGGGGCTGTGCCGGGCAACGGGTCGGGGGCTGGGCCGGGCGCGGGTTCGGGGGTGCGGGCCGGGCGGTGGGTGGTCGGCGGTATTCGGGAGCCGGCGAGTGGCGGGTGGGACTCGTATGTGGCCGGGGCCGCCTATCTGCGGGCGCTGCGGGATGCCCGGCCGGCCCGTGCGGTGTGGTCGGCGCTGCCGGGGGAGGACTGGCCGGCGCGGATCGCGGAGGCGGCCGCGGCCACCGTGCGCAGCGGGCGCGGGGTGGTCATCGTCGTGGCGGACGCGCGTGACCTCGATCGGGTGGACCGGGCTCTGAGCGCGACCCTGGGTGACGGGCTGCATGTGGCGCTCAATGCGGCTCTCGGGCCGTCCGAGCGCTACCGGCGGTTCCTGTCGGCGAGCCGGCACCAGGTTCCGGTGGTGGTGGGGACGCGGGCGGCGATGTGGGCGCCGGTTCCCGATCTGGGGCTGGTCGTCATCTGGGACGACGGCGACGACGTGCACGCCGAGCCGCGGGCGCCCTACCCGCACGCACGGGACGTGCTGCTCACCCGGGCGCGCCTGGCGGACTGTGCGGCGCTGGTGGGCGGCTTTGCACGTACCGGAGAAGGGCAGTTGCTCCTCGAGACCGGCTGGGCGCGGGAGATCGCCGCGGACCGTGCCGTGCTGCGGCGCCGGTCCCCGGCGATCGCGCCGACCGGGGACGATGTTCAGCTGGCCCGGGATTCGGGCGCGGCCATCGCCCGGCTGCCGAGTGTCGCGTGGCAGGCGGCGAAGCAGGCACTCCAGGCCGGGGCGCCGGTGCTGGTGCAGGTGCCGCGGCGCGGTTATCTGCCGTCGGTGGCCTGCATCGAGTGCCGGACTCCGGCGCGCTGCCCGCACTGTTCGGGGCCGCTGGGGTTGCACGGGGCCCGGGACGTGCCGGTCTGCCACTGGTGTGGGCGGGCCTCGGCCGACTACCAGTGCCCGAACTGTCGTGACCGTCGGCTGCGGGCTTCGGTGATCGGCGCCAAGCGGACCGCCGAGGAGCTGGGGCGGGCGTTTCCCGGGTTTCCGGTGCGGACCTCGGGGCGGGAGCAGGTGCTGACCGATGTGCCCGGCGAGCCGGCGGTCGTGGTGTCCACGCCCGGGGCGGAGCCGCTGGCCGAGGGCGGGTTCGGTGCGGTGCTGCTGCTCGACACGTGGGCGTTGCTGAGCCGCGCCGACCTGCGGGCCGCCGAGGAGACGATGCGTCGCTGGCTGAACGCGGCGGCCCTGGCCCGGCCGGCGCAGGAGGGCGGGCGTGTGGTGGTGGTGGCCGACGGTTCGCTCGCTCCGGTGCAGGCTCTGCTGCGGTGGGATCCGGGCTGGTTCGCCGCGCGGGAGCTGGCCGAGCGCCGTGACCTGGGGTTCCCGCCGGCGGCCCGGATGGCCAGCGTGACCGGTCAGGCGGCCGCGGTCGCCGAGTTGCTGTCCCTGGCCCGGCTGCCGGACGGCGCCGAGCTGCTCGGTCCGGTTCCGGCCGCCGACGAGCAGGAACGGATGCTGTTGCGGGTCACCCGGTCCCGGGCCGCCGACCTGGCGCACGCCCTGCACGAGGCGGCCGGGGTGCGCAGCGCCCGCAAGGCCGCGCTGCCGGTCCGCATCCAGGTCGACCCCTTCGACATGTTCTGAGTTCGGGGGAGCGGCCGGCGGGGCGCTGTCACCGACGGCGTTGCGCGCGTCACTCCGTAGACTGGTCAGGTGCTGCCCACCAGAGTCAGGAGTCTCACCGCGTGACTGTTCAGGCCATCCGTCTCTTCGGTGATCCGGTGCTGCGCACGCCGGCCGATTCCGTCGTGGATTTCGACAAGGAACTGCGCAATCTGGTGAAGGATCTGGTGGAGACCATGCAGGACGAGGGCGGCGCCGGCCTGGCCGCCCCGCAGCTCGGCGTCGGTCTCCGGGTGTTCACCTTCGACGTGGATGACGTGGTCGGGCACATCGTCAACCCGGTGCTGTCCTTCCCCGACGAGGAGGAGCAGGACGGGCCGGAGGGCTGCCTCTCCATCCCGGGCATCTACATCGACACGAAACGACGGCAGAACGTGGTGGCCAACGGGTTCAACGAGTTCGGCGACCCGATTCAGCTGGTCGGTACCGGCCTGATGGCCCGCTGCGTGCAGCACGAGACCGACCACCTGGACGGGGTGCTCTTCCTGGACCGGCTGGACACCGCTTCCCGTAAGGACGCGATGAAGCAGATCAGGTCCGCGGATTGGTATGACGCGGCGAAACCGCCGACGATCAAGGAGAGCCCGCACGGCCGGAGCGTGTTCGGGTCGGGTCTCTTCAGTTCGGGCCGGTGATCGGATGCGCCTGATCTTCGCCGGCACCCCGGCGGTGGCCGTGCCCAGCCTGGACGCGATCGCCGCCTCCGGGCACGAGCTGGTGGCCGTGGTGACCCGCCCGGACGCTCCGGCCGGCCGGGGCCGCCGCCTGGTCCGGTCGCCCGCGGGCGCGTGGGCCGACGAGCGCGGCATCGAGGTGCTGACGCCGGAGAGACCACGCGACCCGGAGTTCCAGCAGCGGCTGCGTGAGCTGGCGCCGGATTGTGTGCCCGTGGTGGCGTACGGCGCGCTGGTCCCCCCGTCGGCGCTGGAGATCCCGAAGCACGGCTGGGTGAACCTGCACTTCTCACTGCTCCCGGCCTGGCGGGGCGCCGCACCCGTGCAGCATGCGGTGCTGCACGGCGACGAGGTGACCGGGGCCAGCGTGTTCGAGCTGGAGGCGGGGCTGGACACCGGCCCGGTCTTCGGCACGCTGACCGAGCAGATCCGGTTCACCGACACCTCCGGCCACCTGCTGGAGCGGCTGGCCGTGGACGGCGCGGGCCTGCTGGTGGCGGTGCTGGACGCGATCGAGGCGGGCACCGCGCGGGCGCATGTGCAGCCGCACGACGGGGTGACGTTCGCGCCGAAGCTGACGCCCGAGGACGCCCGGGTCCGCTGGGACGATCCGGCGTTCGCGGTGGACCGGCGGATCCGTGCGTGCACCCCGGCGCCCGGCGCGTGGACGACGCTGCGTGACGAGCGTCTGAAACTGGGCCCGGTGCGGCCGATCGCGAACGGGCCGGCCGGTTTGCGCCCCGGGGAGCTTCTGGTGGAGCGTAAGCAGGTGCTGGCAGGTACGGCGACGACGCCGGTGATCCTGGGCGAGGTGCGGGCGGCGGGCAAGAAGCCGATGTCCGCCACCGATTGGGCGCGGGGCATGCGGATCGAAGCAGGGGAGAAGCTGGCGTGAACATAGAGTTCGGTACTTCAGAGAGCAGGACGCAAGCGTGACGGAACACAGGGCGCCGCGCCCGCACGGCGGACGGCCGAGCCGGCCGAGCGGCCCGGGCCACCCGCGGGACGGGCGAAGCGGCCGGGCGCCGCGGGCCGGCCGGCCACCGTCGGATCCGGCCCGACAGGCGGCGTATGAGGCGATCGCGGCCGTGCACCGCGACGACGCGTACGCGAACCTGGTGCTGGCCGACATCCTGAGCGGGATGGGCCTGCGCGGGCTGGACGCGGCGTTCGCAACCGAGTTGACGTACGGAACGCTGCGCGCCGTCGGCACCCTGGACCTGATCATCGCGGCGGCCGCCGAGCGGGATGTCGCACGCATCGACCCGCCCGCGCGGGACGCGCTGCGGCTCGGTGTCTACCAGCTGCTCTACACCCGGGTGCCGGCGCACGCCGCGGTCAACCAGACGGTCGACCTGGTCCGCTCGGTGGCGCCGGGCGCGTCCGGGTTCGCCAACGCGGTGATGCGCACGGTGTCCGAGACGCCTCTGGAGGACTGGCTGGAGCGGGTCTCCCCGGCGTACAAGGACGACCCGATCGCGCACCTGTCGGTGGTGCACCACCACCCGCAGTGGGTGATCCGGTCGTTCGCCGAGGCGCTCGGCGGCGACCTGGACGAGACGGCCCGCCTGCTGATCGAGGACAACCAGCCGCCGGCCGTGCATCTGTGCGCCCGTCCGGGCCGGGCCGACGCGGTCGACCTGGCCGACGAGGTGGACGGTGTGCCAGGCGCCTTCTCGCCGTACGCGGTGTACCTGAACGGCGGCGCGCCGCGTGACCTGGCCGCCATCCGGGAGGGCCGCGCCCACGTCCAGGACGAGGGCTCGCAGCTGGTGGCGGCGGCTCTGCTGGCCGCCCCGATCGAGGGCCAGGACACCCGCTGGCTGGACCTGTGCGCCGGCCCGGGTGGCAAGACCGGCCTGATCGGCGCGATCGCGGCGGGCCGTGGCGCGGAGGTGACCGCGGTCGAGGTGGCCGAGCACCGGGCCCGGCTGGTCGACATCGCGACCGAGGGCATGCCGGTGACGGTCCTGCCGATGGACGGCCGGTCGGTGGGCCGCGACCCGGACCTGCCGGAGGAGGCGTTCGACCGGGTGCTGGTGGACGCGCCGTGCACCGGTCTGGGTTCGCTGCGGCGCCGGCCGGAGTCGCGCTGGCGCCGGCAGCCGGCTGACCTGCCGCCGCTCACCCGGCTCCAGCGGGAGCTGCTGGTGGCGGCGCTGCGTGCGGTCCGGCCGGGCGGCGTGGTGGCGTATGTGACGTGTTCCCCGCACATGGTGGAGACGCAGGTGACGGTCAGCGAGGGGGCCCGGCGCAGCGGCGTCGAGGTCGACTTCGTGGACGCCCGGCCGCTGCTGCCGCCGGGTATGCCGGGGCTGGGCGCGGGCCCGACGGTGCAACTGTGGCCGCACCGCCACGGGACGGACGCGATGTTCCTGGCGGTTCTGCGCCGTACCAGCTGAGGGGTTTGCCAGCTGAGGGGTTTGAACGAAGGAAGGCCGGACCGGGATGGTCCGGCCTTCCTCGCATCGCCGGACCGTAGACTTCGGTGCGTGGAACCCATTATCGCGCCGAGCATCCTCGCCTCCGACTTCTCCCGTCTGGCGGAGGAGGTGCAGGCGATCGAGGGCGCGGCCGACTGGGCCCATGTGGACGTGATGGACAACCACTTCGTGCCGAACCTGACGATCGGCCTGCCGGTGGTGACGAGCCTGCGCAAGGCGACGAGCATCCCGTTCGACGTGCACCTGATGATCACCGATCCGCAGCGGTGGGCGCCCGCCTACGCGGAGGCCGGGGCGTACAACGTCACGTTCCACGCGGAGGCCTGCGACGACCCGGTGGCGCTGGCCAAGACGCTGCGGGCGGCCGGGGCCAAGGCCGGTCTGGCGATCGACCGGGACACCCCGGTGGAGCCCTACCTGGAGCTGCTGCCCTACCTCGACACCATCCTGATCATGACGATCAAGGCCGGTTTCGGTGGGCAGGCGTTCATGCCGGAGCTGCTGGACAAGGTGCGTGACGTGCGCCGCCGGGCCCAGGTCAACGACCTGGAGATCCGGATCGAGGTGGACGGCGGCATCGCGGCCGACACCATCGAGCAGGCCGCCGAGGCGGGCGCGGACGCGTTCGTGGCGGGGACGGCCGTTTACGGCGCCGCCGACCCGGCTGAGGCGATCCGCAAGCTGCGCGCCCTCGCGAAGGCCCGGATGGGGCTGGCGTGAGGGCCGGTCCACAGACCATTATCTAGCCTTACGCCCCCGGTGCTTGCAGGAAGGCGCGATGAGCACGGCTGAGCCGCTTCCCGAGATCGATCCCGAGCTGGACCCCGAGGAGGGACCGAGCCTGATCCTGGTGGTCGACGACGACCAGGACATCGCCGGTTTCGTCGAGTTCAACCTCAAGCTGCGGGGTTTCGAGGTGATCCGGGCCCGGGACGGCCAGGAGGCGCTCGACCTGATGGAGACGCACCGGCCCGACCTCGCGGTGATCGACTGGATGATGCCGCGGATGGACGGTGTCGAGCTGATCCGTCAGCTCCGCGCCGAGCCGCTGACCTCGGCCCTGCCGGTGATCATGCTGACCGCGATGGGCCTGACCGGCGACAAGGTGCACGGTCTCCAGGCCGGCGCCGACGACTACCTGGTCAAGCCGTTCGACCTGGAAGAGCTGATCGCGCGGGTCACCAACACGCTGCGACGGCACAAGGACGCCCGTGAGGTGTCGCCGCTGACCGGCCTGCCGGGCAACGCCCGGGTGCGGCGCGAGATCAGCGAGCGGATGCGCGGCGGCGACGACTACTCGGTCGGCTACATCGACGTGGACAGGTTCAAGAGCGTCAACGACGTGTACGGGTTCGACCGTGGCGACGAGTTCATCATCGCCCTGGCCCGGAGCCTGCAACGGGCTGCCTCGCAGACCGGGAAGCCGTCCATCTTCCTGGGCCACATCGGTGGCGACGACTTCGTGTTCATCTGCCACCCGGACCAGGTGCTGCCGCTGACCCAGCGCACGGTGACCGACTTCGAGACCGCGGCCGACCGGCTGTACGAGCCGGGTGACGCCCGGCGCGGCTACATCGAGGTGCCGGATCGGCGCGGCAACAAGCAGAAGGCGGCTCTGGTCACCCTCTCGATCGGGGTGGCTCAGGCGACCGAGGACGGGCGGCGGTTCGCCGATCCGCGGGTGGTGATCGCGGTCGCCTCGGAGATGAAGAAGGTCGCGAAATCGCAGCCCGGATCGTATGTCGCGATCGACCGCCGGCGCAGCGAAGCCGAGTGATAAATCCCAGTGCTTCAGTGGGAATACTTGCGGCGGATGTGAGGTAGGTCGCCAGGGAGGTGGCAAAATCCCGAAGTAGTGCAAGACTCAGGGATGACCCACCACGCGCTGGCGGGACTCGGTGAAATTCCGAACCGGCGGTGATCCGACGCGTAAGCGACGGTAAGCCCGCGACCCGGCTGCCTACCAAGGCAGACGGTGGACCTGGTGAGACTCCAGGGCCGACGGTTGACCGGCTGGAAAGCCGATCAGACAGTCCGGATGGGAGACAGCGCGCGGGATCGGAGCGGGTCGTGCCTTTGTCGGCACGATTCGGCCGGGGTGCGCGAAGCGTACCCTCGGTGTCCGTTTCCTGGCGATAACTCCCTTCAGCGCGTGACCGCACCGCGTTGAGAGGAAGCGCCAGATGGTGACCGAGGACGAGGCGATGCGCCGCGCTGTCGCGCTGGCCGCCCGGGGCCTCGGCACGACCAGTCCCAACCCGGTGGTCGGCTGCCTCCTGCTCGGGCCGGACGGCGAGGTCGTCGGCGAGGGCTTCCATGCGTATGCCGGTGGGCCGCACGCCGAGATCGTCGCCCTCGCCCAGGCCGGCGAGCGGGCCCGTGGCGGGGTCTGCGTGGTCACGCTGGAGCCGTGCAACCACACCGGGCGTACCGGTCCGTGCGCGGAGGCGCTGGTCAACGCCGGGGTGCGGCGCGTGGTGATCGCCGTCGACGACCCGACGCCGGTCGCGGCCGGTGGCGCGGCGACCCTGCGGGCAGCAGGCATCGAGGTGGTCACCGGGGTGCGGCGGGAGGCCGCCGAGGCGGGCAACATCGCCTGGCTGACCGCGGTGCGCCGGGGCCGGCCCTACGTGACGTGGAAGTTCGCGGCGACGCTGGACGGGCGGTCGGCCGCGGCCGACGGCACCAGCCAGTGGATCTCCGCGGCCGAGTCCCGGGCCGACGTGCACGTGCTGCGCAGCACCGTCGACGCGATCGTGGCCGGGGTCGGCACCGTGGTCGCCGACGACCCGCAACTCACCGTGCGCGACCTGCGCGACGGCACGCTGGCGATCAAGCAGCCGCTGCGTGTGGTGGTGGACTCGTCCGGGCGTACCCCCGCTGACGCCCGGGTCCGGGACGCGGCGGCGCCGACCTGGATCGTCACGACGGCCGCCGCCGGCGCCGGGCCGGACGGCCGCGTCGACCTGGCCTCGATGCTGATCGCGCTGTTCGCCCGGGGCGTGCGCAACGTCCTGCTGGAGGGCGGCCCGACGCTGGCCGGCGGGTTCCTGGCGGCCGGGCTGGTCGACCGGGTGGTCGGCTACGTGGCGCCGAAACTGCTCGGCGACGGGCGGGCCGCGCTGATGGACGCCGGTGTCGGCACCATCGCCGACGCCGTCGAACTCGACTTGACGGAAGTGACGCGGATCGGTCCGGACCTGCGTTTCGTAGCAACACTGCGCCCCAAGGAGAACTGATGTTCACCGGAATCGTCGAAGAGCTGGGCGAGATCGTGCGCCTGACCGAGGGAGCCGAGGACTCCGCGGTGATCGCCGTACGCGGCCCGCTGGTCACCTCGGACGCACGGCACGGCGACTCGATCTCGGTGAACGGCTGTTGTCTCACCGTGATCGACAACGTCGACGGGGTGTTCACCGCCGACGTGATGGGCGAGACGCTGCGGCGCACCTCGCTCGGCGCGCTGCGCGTGGGCGGCAACGTCAACCTGGAGCGGGCCGCCGCGCTGGGCAGCCGCCTCGGCGGGCACCTGGTGCAGGGCCACGTGGACGGGGTGGCGCGGATCATCGCCCGCGAGCCGGCCGACCAGTGGGAGGTGGTGCGTTTCTCGCTGCCACCCGAGCTGGCCAGGTACGTGGTGGAGAAGGGGTCGATCACCGTCGACGGGGTTTCGCTGACGGTCATGGAGGTCGACGAGGACAGCTTCGCGGTCGGGATGATCCCGGCCACCTCGAAGCTGACCGTGCTGGGCAGCAAGGCCATCGGAGATCCGGTCAACCTCGAGGTCGACGTGATCGCCAAGTACGTGGAGAAGATGCTGGGGAGCCGCAATGTTTGAGACCATCGAGCGCGCCATCGCCGACATAGCGGCCGGCAAGGCGGTGATCGTGGTGGACGACGAGAGCCGGGAGAACGAGGGCGACCTCATCTTCGCGGCCGAGCACGCCACCCCGGAGCTGGTCGCCTTCATGGTGCGGTACACGTCCGGGTACATCTGCGTCCCGCTCCCGGAGAGCGAGGCGGACCGGCTGGACCTGCCGCCCATGTTCCACACCAACCAGGACGCGCGGGGCACGGCCTACGCGGTGACCGTCGACGCGAAGCACGGCGTCAGCACCGGCATCTCGGCCGCCGACCGGGCGCACACCATCCGCCTGCTCGCCTCGGCCGCCAGCGAGCCCACCGACTTCAACCGGCCGGGCCACGTCGTGCCGCTGCGGGCCAAGGCCGGCGGTGTCCTGCGCCGTCCGGGCCACACCGAGGCCTCCATCGACCTGGCGGTGCTGGCCGGCTGCCGTCCGGCCGGCGTGCTCTGCGAGATGGTCAACGACGACGGCACCATGCAGCGCCGCCCCGACCTGGAGAAGTTCGCCGCCGAGCACGACCTGGCCCTGATCACCATCGAGGAGCTGATCGCCTACCTGCGGCACCGCGAGGGCAGCCAGGTCGAGCGGGTCGTCGAGACGGTCCTGCCGACCGAGCACGGCGTCTTCACCGCGGTCGGCTACCGGACCGCCGCCGACGACGGCGAGCACGTGGCGCTGGTCTTCGGCGACCTCGGCGACGGTGAGGACGTGCTGGTCCGGGTGCACTCCGAGTGCCTCACCGGCGACGTCTTCGGCTCCCGGCGCTGCGACTGCGGGCCGCAGCTGGACGCCGCCCTCGAGCGGGTGGCCGCGGCCGGGCGCGGGGTGGTCCTCTACATGCGCGGTCACGAGGGCCGTGGCATCGGCCTGCTGCATAAGCTCCAGGCGTACCAGTTGCAGGACCGCGGCTTCGACACCGTCGACGCCAACCTCGAACTGGGCCTGCCGGCCGACGCGCGCGACTACGGCACGGGGGCGCAGATCCTCGCCGATCTCGGCATCCGCTCGATGCGGCTGCTGACCAACAACCCCGCGAAAAGAGCAGGCCTGGAGGGGTACGGGCTACGCGTGACCGGTCGCGAGGAGTTGCCGGTCCGCCTGCACCCGGAGAACGTCCGGTACCTGCGTACCAAGCGGGACCGAATGGGTCACCTCTTCGCGGAGTTGGCCTGAACCAGTCCCCGATCGGGGCAACAATGACGATGAAGGGGGACACTCATGGCCGGCTTCGGTGATCCGCACATGCAGACCGTCGACGCGGCCGGGCTCCGGCTCGGCATCGTCGGCTCGCGGTGGCACAACGAACTGGTGGAACACATGATCGCCAGGTCGGTGGCCGCCGCCGAGGCGTGTGGCGTGACGGAGGTGATCACCACCCGGGTGGCCGGTTCGGTGGAACTGCCGGTGGTGGCGCAGGCGCTGGCCCGCCGGGTCGACGCGGTGGTCGCGCTGGGCGTGGTGATCAAGGGCGAGACCCAGCATTTCGAGTACGTGTGTGACGCGGTCACCACCGGCCTGACCCGGGTGGCGCTGGACGAGGGCACCCCGGTCGCGCACGGCGTGCTCACCGTGCACAGTCTCGGGCAGGCCCGGGACCGGGCCGGTCTGGAGGACTCGATCGAGGACAAGGGCTGGCAGAGCACCGTCGCCGTGCTCGACGCGGCCCTCGCCATTCGTGAGGTCTCCAAGCAGTAGGGAGGGTCTTCACTCTCCGGACACCCGTAGTTCGCGGAATAGGCGAACGGCGCCGGGATGCTCGCCCGGTCCGTCGCCTATTCCGGAACTGGTGTCAACAGCGGTGATCCCCCGGCTCAGCATCGTCGTGCCCTTCTACGACGTGGAGCGTTACTTCGGCCCGTGTCTCGACTCGCTGGCCCGGCAGACGTTCCGGGACTTCGAGGTGGTGCTGGTCGACGACGGATCGCGCGACGGCAGCGCCGCGATCGCCCGTGAGTGGTGCGAGCGCGACTCCCGGTTCCGGCTGATCAGCCAGGAGAACCGGGGGATGGGCCCGGCCCGCAACGCCGGCATCGAGCTGGCCCGCGGCGAGTACCTGACCTTCGTCGACAGCGACGACCTGGTGCCCCGGCACGCGTACGAGCTGCTGGTCGGCTCCCTCGACCGGACCTCGTCGTCGCTGGCCGGGGGCAACGCCCGGCGGTTCAACAACACCTCCGGGGTACGGCAGTCGTACGTGCACCGGATCTCCTACGGCGCCGACCGCCCGGCCACCCACGTCACCGAGTGGCCGGAGCTGGCGATCGACCGGATGGTCTGGAACAAGGTGTACCGCCGTACCTTCTGGGACCAGTTCCGCTACGAGTTCCCGGCGATGCGCTACGAGGACTGGCCGGTGGCGCTCAAGGCCCACCTGGACGCGGTCACCGTGGACTGCGTGGCCGCGCCCACCTACTACTGGCGTGAGCGGGAGTCCGGCGAGTCGGTCACCCAGCTGAAGTTCCAGTTCGGCAACCTGGAGGACCGGGTCCGGTCGGCCGGGATGATCCTGGACATGGTCGACCGGCGGGCCCCGGAGCTGCGCTGGAAGGTGCACCGGCATCTCACCCTGATCGACCTGGCCACCGTGGTCCAGGCGTTCGGCTCGGCGCCCGAGCACGAGCTGGAGGCGGTGCTGGCCCTCGGCCGCCGGCTGACCGGGCGCCTCGACCCGGAGGCCTTCGTGGGCGCGTCGGCGATCGAGCGCCTGGAGTACCACGGCCTCCAGTCCGGTGACGTGGAGCTGCTCCAGCGGATCGCCAGGTACCGCGCCGGCGGCGGCCGGCCCTCCGCGGCCCCGGCCGAGCGGCATCCGGTCCTGCCGTGGCGCTACCGGGCGCGCGGCCTGCCGGAGACCCCGGGGACGCCGCCGGACGTGCACCGGCTGTCCCGCGGCGATCTCGAACTGCGGGCCGCCGCCACCAACCTGATCTGGGACCACGACGCGCTGCTGGTCAGCGGCACCGCCGTGATCGACCACCTGCCGCCCGGCGCGGACGACACGCTGCGGATCGCGCTGCTGGCCGGACTGCGGGAGACCCCGCTCACGGTCGACCGGCACCCGGTCCGCGGCAGCGGCGGCGAGGAGCGGCTGATCGGGTTCACCGCGAGGGTGCCCCGGGAGCTGCTCGCCGCAATGCCGGCCAAACGGGAGGCGGTGCGCCTGATCGCGACCCTGCGCAGCGGCTCGGTCCGGCGCCGGAGCCTGCTCCAGATGAACATGCAGTACCCGGTCGGGGATCGGATCGGCGACGCGTGGTTCCAGCCGGTGAAGGCGTCCGACGGCCGGCTGCTGATCCGCCGGATGCGGGGCGAGACCGAGCTGACCGCCGCCGAGGCCGACGGCGGCGACCTGGTGCTGACCGGGCAGCTGCCCCCCGGCGGCACCGCGACCGAGCTGGTGCTCTCCCGGGCGGCCCGGGAGCTGCGGGCGCCGCTGGAGACCGGGCCGGACAACCTGTTCACGGTTCGGATCCCGGTCGCCGAGGTGGTCGACGCGACCAGCCCGGACGACCCGTTCCTGGGCCGGACGAATCTGATCCCGAAGATCGGCGATGCGCTGATCCTGATCACCGGCCTGCCCGGCGCGGTGAGCGTGCAGCAGGGCGACCGGCTGCTCACCGTGGCCCGCTCGCCCGGCCAGTACCTGAACCTGGTGGAGATGCCGGCCCGGGTGACCGCCGCCCGCGTCCACGTCGACGGCTGGTCGGTGACCGTCGAGGGACCCCGCTGGGCGGGCGTGGACTACGAGCGGATCGTGTGGCGGCGGTTCCTGCCGAACTCCGACGACCCGGTCGACGCGATCTGCCGGATCACCCTCGACGGCGACCGCTGGCAGGCCCAGATCGGCCTGGACGACCTGGGACCGGCCGAGGACGCCGACTGGACGCTGTTCGCGGCCGGCGACGGCCTCCCCTACGCGATCCAGGCCGAGACGTTCGCGCTGACCAGCCTGCCGCGCGCGCTGGACCGGCACCGGCTCTACGCGCGGGCCGGAACCCTGCACCTGGAGAAGAACTGATCCGATGCATCACCACAACCACTACTACGGCCAGGCGCACATCCTGGCCCGCTACTGCGGACTGGACGACGAGCATCCGCCGCGGATCCGTGGCTACCTCCAGCACGGGTGGAACGTCGGGTGCGGCTGGAATCCGGTGCACGAGTTCTTCGCCGGCGCCTGGCGCTACACCTGGAGCGACGCGCCCCGGCGGCGCGGCCACTCGCTCGGCCGCCGTGACTACCACGTGGTCGGCGCGCCCTTCCTCTACCTGGACCGGCTGGAGCCCACCCTCGGGGTGGTGCCCGACTACGAGCGGCGCGGCACGCTGTGGTTCCTCTTCCACGGCTGGGAGGGCGGCGGCCGGGGCGGGCGGATCGAGGGGGACCACGCCCGGCTGATCAGCGAGATCAAGGAGACCGAGTCCGAGCCGGTCACCATCAGCCTGTACTACACCGAGTTCGAGCGGCGCGAGGTACGGCGGGCCTACGAGAAGGCCGGCTTCGAGGTGATCTGCTTCGGCAAGCGCGGCTGGAACTACGAGGGCACCGACCGGCGCTTCCTCTACAAGCAGCTGGAGACGTTCCGCCGGTTCAAGCGGGTCGCCGCGAACCGGCTCAGCACCGCCGTCTTCTTCGGCATCGCCGCCGGCTGCGAGCCGGCCGTCTACGGCGACCCGATGTCCCTGGAGGGCGACGACCCGCTCTTCGGCGGGCAGGCCCGGATCGCCCGCCTGTGGCCGGAGATGCTCGGCAAGGAGATCGACCTGGCCGCCGCGCGCGCCACCACCGACATCGAACTCGGGCGGCACCACCTGATGCCGCCCGAGGAGATGCGCATGCTCTTCGATTGGAACCCCCGTGACTGAGACCAAGCTGCCGCCCGTCGTCCGGGGCGAGATCCAGCCGTGGACCGACGACGCCCCGGCCGGTGGGCCGGCGCTCGCCGCCCTCCTCGCCGACCTGCTGCCCGCCGCCGCGGGCCGGGTCCTGCTGGCCGGGCCGCACGACTCAGGCGTGCTCGACCTGGTGGCGAGCCGCAGCGCCGACGTCACCGTGCTGCGCCGTTCGGTCAGCGACGCCGAGGCCCTGCGCGACAGCGGGCACACCGTGGTGGCCGGGGCCCTCGATGGGCTGGCCGATCAGCGGCCCGAGCCGTACGACGTGGTGATCGCCGCGGACGGCCTGGACCGGCTGCTCGGCCCGGACTCGCCGGCCCTGGACTGGCCGGAACGGGCCGCCCTGCTGCGCGGACTGGCCGCCCCGGGCGCGCTCGTCGTGATCGCGGTCGAGAACGGGTTCTCCATCACCGGGCTGCTGGACCAGCGGCCGCGGAAGGACCGGCACGGCGACGACGAGTGGCGGCCACTGCACGACGATCCGCGACGGCCGTCGTCACCGGCCCAGGTCGAGGCGGTGCTCGGGCCGCCCGCACAGCGATATGCGCGATTCGGGCACACCCTGCTGGAATCGGGTGCTCTCGCCCGTACCGGATGGGGGTTGCCCGGCGCCGGGATCGCCCTCGCCGGACTCGCGGCCGAGGCCGAGGGGACGCCCCTGCTCGCGCCGGTGACCGACGCTGCGGAAGCCGCGGCACGGGCCGGAATGCTCGACGCCGTCGCGCCCGGCTGGCTGGTCGTGTTCGGTGACGGCGAGCCGGTGCACACCGCCTACACCCCGTCCGGGGCCGCCGACCTGGAGGCGGACGGCTGGCATTTCGGCGACCGCGTGGTGCCCGATGTCGAGTCGGCCGAGACCGTGCTGTTCCGGCTGGCCGCGGCCGAGGACGTGCCGGGCTTCCGGGCCTACGCCGCGAAGCTCACCGGCGGCGCGTTCTTCGACGAGATTCACGACTTCACCGCGATCGGCGACGGCGACGTCCCGCTGGCCGCGGCCTGGATCCGCTTCCGGGACCGGCTGGTCGGCGGCCACCGCCGGCACCCGTGGCCGCCGTGGATGGCCGACGGCGACGACCTGGTCACCATGTGGCTCGCCATGTCCGGGGTGGAGTCCACCCCGGAGATCCTCGCCCGGGGCCGGGAGGTCGCCGGCGTCGAGCAGCGGCCCGACCTGCTCAGCGCCCTGGCCGACGCGGAGGCCGCCCGCACCACGGTGGCCGAGCAGGCCGGGCACATCTTCGGCCTGGAACGCACGATGCGGTTCCGCGACCAGCAGCTGCGCACCCGGGAACAGCAGCTGCGCAGCATGCGCGACGAGATGCGGCGGCTGCGCGGCGGACGGGCCGTCCGGGCCGCGCAGCTGGCCGGCCGGGTGGCCCGGATGCGCGACCCGAAACAGCTGGCCAAAGCGCTCAAGCGCCGGGCTAAAGCCTTCCTGCGTCGATGATCCGGGTCAGGAACTGACGGGTCCGTGCCTCGACGGGGTCACCGAGCACCTGCTCCGGTGGCCCCTGTTCGAGGACCCGGCCGGAGTCCAGGAAGGCGACCCGGTCGGCGACCTGCTTGGCGAACCCCATCTCGTGGGTGGCCAGCACCATCGTCATGCCCTCACCCTTGAGCTCGCGGATCATCGACAGCACCTCGCCGACCAGCTCCGGGTCGAGCGCCGAGGTGACCTCGTCGAGCAGCAGCAGGCGCGGGTTGTTGACCAGGGCGCGGACGATGGCGACCCGCTGCTGCTGGCCGCCGGAGAGCCGGTCCGGGTAGGCGCCCGACTTGTCGGCCAGGCCGACCCGGTCCAGCCACTGCATGGCCTGGTCCTTCGCCTCCGGCAACGGCCGCTTGTGTACGCGTACCGGCGCCAGCGTGATGTTGTCCAGCACCGTCATGTGCGGGAACAGGTTGTACGACTGGAAGACCAGCCCGATCCGCTGGCGTACTCGGTCGGGGTCGGCGCGCGGGTCGGTGATCTCCTCGCCGTCCAGGTGGATCGTGCCGTCGTCGATCTCGGCGAGTAGGTTGACGCAGCGCAGCAGGGTCGACTTGCCCGAGCCGGAGGCGCCGATCAGGGCCACCACCTCGTGCTCGGCCACGTCCAGGGTGAGCCCGTCGAGGATGACGTGGTCGCCGAAGACCTTCCGGACGTCCCGGCATTCGAGCAGCATCAGGTCCCCGCGTTCTGGCGGCGGGCCGCCCGCAGTGTCACCCAGTCGGTGACCGCGATCAGCGGCAGGGCGAGCAGGACGAACAGAACCCCGGCGACGATGTACGGGGTGAAGTCGGCATCCTGGGCGACGCCGATCTGGGCGGCCCGGATGGCGTCGATCGGCCCCGCGAGGGAGATCAGGCCGACGTCCTTCTGGAGCGCGACGGTGTCGTTGAGCAGCGGTGGGGCGACCCGCCGGACCGCCTGCGGCAGCACCACGTGCCGCATCGCCTGCCGGTAGCTCAGGCCCAGCGACCGGGCCGCCGCGATCTGGCTCGGGTGCACCGACTCGATACCGGCCCGGAACACCTCGGCCAGGTACGCGCCGTACGTCACGATGATCGCCGCGGCGCCCAGCACCAGCACGTCGGGTGTGCCCTTGAGCCGCAGCCCGGGGATGCCGAACGCGAACAGGTAGAGCACGATGATCAGCGGCAGGCCACGGAACGAGTAGGTGTATCCGGTGGCCAGGGCGCGTACCGGGAAGAACACCGGCCCCCGCAGGGTCCGCAGCACCGCGACCAGCAGGCCCAGCGCCAGCGCCAGGGTCGCGCAGACCACCAGCAGCTTGAGGTTGAGCCAGAGCCCTTCCAGGATCTGCGGAAGGTACTTCTGCGCGGTGTCCAGGTCGAAGAAGGACTCCTTGACCCGTTCCCAGCCGGGCGCGCCGGTGATGCCCACGGCGAGCCCGACGCCGACGACAGCCGTCGATGCGGCGGCCAGCAGAACGGAACGGACCGCCCGTCCGCGACGGTAGGCGATCCGTTCCTGTTGCCTGGTGCTCGGTTGGTACGTCACTGGAGCTCGGGAGCCCCGGCGGTGTCGGCGAGCCACGTCTTCTCCAGCACGGCGAGGGTGCCGTCCTGGCGGAGCTGGTCGACCGCCTTGCTGACGCAGCCGGTCAGCGGCGAGCCCTTGTCGAGCACGATGCCGAACTGCTCGGGCACACCGACCTGGGCGACCTGACCGACGATCACGCCGTTCTCCAGCTCGGCGGCGGTGATGTAGAACGCGGTCGGCAGGTCCACCACGATGCCGTCGACGGTGCCGTTCTCCAGCGCCTTCTTGGCGTCGTCGTTGTTGTTGAACACCTGCGGCTGCCCGGCCGGCTTGATCACGTCGGTGATGGCCTGGTAGCTGGTGGTCCCGACCTGGGCGCCGAGTTTGGCGTCCTTGAGCTCGGCCAGCGACTTGGCGCCGGCGATCTTCGAGCCCTTGGTGGTGATCACCGTCTGGCGCACCAGGTAGTACGGCGAGGAGAAGTCGACGGCCTTCTTGCGCTCGTCGGTGATGGAGAACTGGTTGACGTCGATGTCGAACGCCTTCGGGCCGGGCGCGATCGCGTTGTTGAACCCGACCTGCGCCCAGACCACGTCGGACTGCTGGTACCCGAGACGCTGGGCGACCTGGTAGGCGACGGCGGACTCGAAGCCCTTGCCGTTGTCCGGCTTGTTGTCGGCGAACCACGGCTCGTAGGCCGGGGTGTCGGTGCCGACGGTGAGTTTTCCGGCGGTCAGGGTCTTCAGCGAGGCCGGGTCACACGTGGCAGTCGCGGCGGCCGACGGTGTGGTGGTCGTCTCGTCTTCGTCTGCGGGGGCACATGCCGTCACGGCGGCGAGCAGCAGGGCTGCGCCTCCGAGGGCAACGGGGGTGAATCGGCTGACCATGCCCGGGAGCTTAGAAGACGTCCCACGGGCTGGGGGCGTTCGTCATCAAGGCGTGATGAGCTGCCACAATCGGTCCTCGTGAAGACGTTCGAAGAACTGTTTGCCGAGTTGCAAAGCAAAGCGGCGGACAAGACACCCGGTTCGGGCACCGTCGAGGCGCTCGAACGTGGAGTCCACTTCATCGGCAAGAAGGTCGTCGAGGAGGCGGCCGAGTCGTGGATGGCCGCCGAGCACGAGGGGCCGGAACGCGCTGCCGAGGAGATCTCCCAGCTGCTCTACCAGGCCCAGGTCCTGATGATCGCCACCGGACTGGAGCTCAAGGACGTCTACCGACATCTGTGACACGCGTCCACAAGACCCGTTCACACATTGAAGGAGCACGTCATGCTGCGTATCGCCATTCCGAACAAGGGCACCCTGTCCGCACCGGCGTCACAGATGTTGCGGGACGCGGGCTACCGCCAGCGCACCGACCCCAAAGATCTGATCTGCCGTGACGAAGCCAACAACGTCGAGTTCTTCTACCTGCGGCCCAAGGACATCGCGACCTACGTCGGTTCGGGTGACCTGGATCTCGGCATCACCGGCCGCGACCTGCTCGTCGACTCCGGGGTGCCGGCCACCGAGCTGCTCGACCTGAACTTCGGGCGGGCCACCTTCCGCTGGGCCGCCCCGGCCGGGACGCTGACCAGCGTCGACGAGATCGGCGGCCGCCGCATCGCCACCGCCTATCCCGGCGTGGTCGGGCGCTACCTGGCCGAGCACGAGCTCAAGGCGGACGTGGTGCGCCTCGACGGCGCGGTGGAGAACGCGGTCCGGCTCGGCGTCGCCGACCTGATCGCCGACGTGGTGGAGACCGGGGCGACGCTGCGCCAGGCGGGCCTGGTCACCATCGGCGACCCGATCATGCAGTCGTCGGCGATCCTGATCGGGCGCGAGGAGGAGACGCCGGCCGGCGCCTCCCAGCTGCTGCGGCGGCTGCACGGCGTGCTGGTCGCGAGAAACTTCGTGATGCTGGCGTACGACGTCCGCGCCGACCTGCTCGACCAGGCCACCAGCCTGACCCCCGGCATCGAGTCGCCCACCGTCTCCCCGCTGCACCGGGAGGGCTGGGTCGCCGTGCAGGCGATGGTCCAGCGCCTCGACGTGCACCGGGTCATGGACGAGCTGTACGACCTGGGCGCCCGCGCCATCCTCGTCACCGACATCGCGAACTGCAGGCTCTGATGACCGCTGTGCTGTTCCGTCCGAAGAAGATCCGCTGGGTCGCCGGTCCGCTGGCGGCGGGCATCACGCTGCTGTTCACTGTGCTCAGCTTCGGTCTGACCGGCTCGGCCGGCTTCCAGAACTCGAAGGCCAGTTTCCAGCGCGGCGACCAGCTCGCGATGATCGGGCTGGGCGTTCTGCTCGGTCTCGGCATTCTGCTGTTCTGCCGGCCGCGGGTGACCGCCGACGACGCCGGGGTGCGGGTGCGCAACGTGATCGGTGGTTACGACCTGCCCTGGTCGGTGGTGCGCGCTGTCCGGTTCGACCGGAATTCCGCGTGGGCGCACCTGGAGCTGGAGAACGACGACCAGGTCCCGGTGCACGCTTTGCAGGCTGTCGACAAGGACTACGCGCTCGACGGCGTACGCACCCTGAGGGCTCTTCATTCGGCTGCTCAGAGCGCCTGATAGGATTGCGGGCAGTCGACCACGCCCACCACTTGATGAGTGGGCGCGAAAGAGGAGCCCGCTGGTTCCCACCCGAGTCACAGCAGTGGCCGGGTCCGGTCTCCCTGACAGGGGAATATCTTCTGTTGGGTGCGCGTCCTCGTTGGGGCGCCGATGACCGGTCGAGCGGGCCCCGGCGTGCCCTCCTTCGGGAGAGCTGGCGGGGCCTTCTACTTTCCCGGCGTCCCACCTCGGGACACTCGGGGCCGACCGACATTGGCAACGCCCGGCCTACCTGGCCGGGTGAGGTATCAACTGAGGAGGCCCCATCAGCGTCGAACCACGCGTGAACGAACAGATCCGGGCTCGTGAGGTCCGTCTGGTCGGTCCGGAGGGTGAGCAGGTCGGCATCGTGCCGCTCGAGCGCGCTCTCCAACTGGCCGCGGATGTCGACCTGGACCTGGTCGAGGTTGCTCCGATGGCGCGGCCGCCGGTGTGCAAGCTCATGGACTTCGGCAAGTTCAAGTACGAGAGCGCACTCAAGGCCCGCGAAGCGCGGCGCAACCAGCAGCAGACCGTCATCAAGGAAATGAAGCTGCGGCCGAAGATCGACCCGCACGACTACGAGACCAAAAAGGGTCACGTGGTGCGGTTCCTCAAGGCGGGCGACAAGGTCAAGGTGACGATCATGTTCCGTGGTCGTGAGCAGAGCCGTCCCGAGCTGGGTTTCCGGCTCCTGCGCCGGCTCAGCGAGGAGATCTCGGAACTCGGCTTCGTCGAAGCCAGCCCGAAGCAGGACGGCCGGAACATGATCATGGTGCTTGCCCCTCACCGGGCCACCAAGGCTGCTGCCGTCGCTGCTGTCGCCGCCGGTGCCAAGCCCGCCCGTGAGCCGCGTGAGGGTGACGGCGCCGACGTAACGCCGGCAGCTCCTGCCGAGACCACCGCAGAGTAGTTCAGTCAGCTTTTCCCCGCGTCCCCCCGGCCGCGAGGAAAGATCAGAAAGAGGCGTCAAGTGCCGAAGATGAAGAGCCACACCGGCATGGGTAAGCGGGTGAAGGTCACCGGCAAGGGAAAGCTCGTCACCGAGCAGGCCGGTAAGCGTCACCTCCTGGAGCACAAGAGCTCCCGGGTCACCCGCCGGATGACCGGTACGGTCACCGTGGCCAAGGCCGACACCGCTCGTGTGAAGAAGCTTCTGGGCCGCTGACGCGCGCCTGACCCGGTTTTCCTGAAGGAGTAACTAGAAATGGCACGCGTCAAGCGGGCGGTAAACGCCCAGAAGAAGCGCCGCACCCTGCTCGAGACCGCGAGCGGCTACCGCGGTCAGCGCTCCCGCCTGTACCGCAAGGCCAAGGAGCAGGTGCTGCACTCGATGCAGTACTCGTACCGCGACCGTCGTGACCGCAAGGGCGACTTCCGCCAGCTGTGGATCACCCGTATCAACGCGGCGGCCCGGGCCAACGGCCTGACCTACAACCGCCTGATCCAGGGCCTGAAGCTGGCCGAGGTCGAGGTCGACCGCAAGATCCTGGCCGACCTCGCGGTCCACGACGCGGCTGCCTTCGCGGCCATCGTCGAGATCGCTCGTGCGGCCGTCGCGGCCGAGGGCACCGGCGGCGCCGCCGCGCAGGCTGCCTGAGATATCGCGTAGCACGTTCAGAAGCCTCCCGATCTTTTGGTCGGGAGGCTTCTTTGTGAGGAGACCATGTTCACGCCCCGTACCCCCCGCATCGTCGCCGCCCGCCGCCTCCAGCGCCGCCGGGACCGGGACCAGACCGGCCGCTTCCTGGCCGAGGGCCCGCAGGCCGTCCGCGAGGCGCTCGCCGCCGACGCGGTGATCGAGCTGTTCGCTACCCCGGCCGCGATCGACAGGCACGCCGACCTGGCCGCGCTGGCGCCGGAGCTGTCGCCGGTCACCGACGAGGCGCTGGCCGCGCTGGCCGAGACCGTCCAGCCGCAGGGCCTGGTCGCGGTCTGCGAACAGAACGACGTGCCGATCGGCGAGGCCCTGGCCAAGAACCCGCGGCTGGTCGCGGTGGTCGCCGAGATCCGGGACCCCGGCAACGCCGGGACCGTGCTGCGCACGGCGGATGCCGCAGGGGCGGGCGCGGTCATCTTCGCCGGCGACGCCGTCGATCCTTACAACGGCAAGTGTGTACGGTCGTCCGCCGGCTCACTGTTCCACGTGGACGTCGTCCGGTCCCCGCTCAGCGTCGTCGACCTGTTGCAGGACAACGGGTTGCAGGTGCTCGCGACCAGCGGCACCGGTGAGGACGACGTGGACTCCCTCCTCGACGGTGGTCAGCTTGCCGCCCGTACCGCATGGGTGTTCGGCTCTGAGGCCCATGGCCTGCCGTCGGACCTGTTGAAGGCCGCGGACCGGCGGGTCCGGGTGCCGATCTACGGCGGAGCCGAAAGCCTCAACCTCGCCGCGGCGGCCGCCGTGTGCCTATATGCCTCGGCCCGCGCGCAGCGCTGAGGGTATGCTGGGCCGCATGTCAGGTCTTTCGTTTATTCGGCCCGCTGGTCGCGGGCGCCGGATCTGACTCTTCTGCGCGTACCTTCCCGACCGGCGGGCTGCGGCCCAGCCGCGCCTCCGTAGACTGTTCCAGCTCTGTCGCCCTCGTGGTTTTCGCCGCGTCAGGTGCGACCGTTGGCAATCCGGTGTTGAGGGAGTTCGCCCAGCCATGTCCTACCGCAACGATCCGTACGATCCGAAGCAGGCCGTCCTGCTGGCGCCAGAGTCTCTGGAGAGCGCCGTGGCGGAGGCCGAGAAGGCGTTCGCCACCGCTGCCGACCTCGACGCGCTGCAGGCCCTGAAGCCGGCCCACCTCGGTGACCGCTCCCCGGTGTCGCTGGCCCGCCGTGAGATCGGCTCGCTGCCGCCGGCCGCGAAATCCGACGCCGGCAAGCGGGTCAACGTCGCCCGGCAGGCCGTGCAGGCCGCCTACGACTCCCGCCAGGCCGAGCTCGAGGCCGACCGTGCCGCCCGCGTCCTCGTCGAGGAGCGCGTCGACGTCACCCTGCCGTGGTCCCGCCGCCCGCGTGGCGCCCGGCACCCGCTGACCACGCTCATGGAGCACATGGGCGACATCTTCATCGGCATGGGCTACGAGATCGTCGACGGTCCCCAGCTGGAGCTGGAGTGGGCCAACTTCGACGCGCTCAACATCGGACCGGACAACCCGGTCCGCGGCGCGTCCGACACGTTCTTCGTCGACCTGCCCGGCCTGGTCATGCGCACCCACACGTCGCCCGGCCAGGTGCGCACCATGCTCGACCGGCAGCCGCCGATCTACGTGGTCAGCCCCGGTCGCGTCTACCGGACCGACGAGCTGGACGCCACCCACAGCCCGGTGTTCCACCAGATCGAGGGCCTGGTCATCGACGAGGGCATCACCATGGCGCACCTGCGCGGCACCCTCGACCACTTCGCGAAGGCGCTGTTCGGCCCGGACGCGAAGACCCGGTGGCGGCCGCACTACTTCCCCTTCACCGAGCCGTCCGCCGAGTTCGACGTGTGGTTCCCGCAGCACCGGGACGGCCCGCGCTGGGTCGAGTGGGGTGGCTGCGGCATGGTCAACCCGCGGGTCCTCACCGCGTGCGGCATCGACCCCGCGCGCTACAGCGGGTTCGCGTTCGGCATGGGTGTCGAGCGGACCCTGATGTTCCGTAACGGCGTCTCCGACATGCGCGACATGGTCGAGGGCGATGTGCGGTTCACCACGAACTTCGGAATGGAGTCCTGAAGTCATGAAGACGTCACTGTCGTGGCTGCGCGAGTACGTCGAGCTGCCCGCGGGGATCACGGCTTCGGAGCTGGACGCGGCGCTCACCAACCTCGGCATGGAGGTCGAGGGCATCGTCGACCAGGCCGGCACGATCCTCGGTGACCTGGTCGTCGGCCGGGTGCTGACGATCGAGGAGCTGACCGGTTTCAAGAAGCCGATCCGTTTCACCACCGTCGACGTCGGCAACCCGGAGCCGCAGGAGATCGTCTGCGGCGCCCGGAACTTCGCCGAGGGCGACCTCGTCGTGGTCATCCTGCCCGGCGGTGAGCTGCCGGGCGGGTTCAAGATCGGTGCGCGGAAGACCTACGGCCGCAACTCCAACGGCATGATCTGCTCGGCCGCCGAGCTCGGCCTGTCCGGGGACCACTCGGGCATCATCGTGCTGCCCGCCGGCTCCGCATCGCCGGGCGTCGACGCGCGGTCGATCGTGGGGCTGGACGACGTGTTGATCGAGGTCGAGATCACGCCGGACCGGGGCTACGAGATGAGCGTCCGGGGTATCGCGCGGGAGCTGGCCACCCACTTCGGGGTGGCTTTCACGGATCCCGCCGCCATCTCGGCTCCGGCTGGCACCACCGACGTCCCGTGGCCGATCACCATCGAGGACACCGTCGGCTGTGACCGGTTCGCGGCCCGCGTCGTCCGCGGTCTCGACCCGGACGCGCAGTCTCCGGAGTGGATGCAGCGTCGCCTGATCCAGGCCGGCATCCGGGCCATCTCGCTGCCCGTCGACATCACCAACTACCTGATGCTCGAATTCGGCCAGCCGATGCACGTCTTCGACCTGGACCGGCTCAACGGCGGCCTGCTCGTCCGGCGGGCCCGGGCCGGCGAGAAGCTGACCACCCTGGACGGTGTCGCGCGGGTGCTCGACGCCGAGGACATGGTGATCTGCGACGAGACCGGCCCGATCTCGCTCGCCGCCGTCATGGGCGGCGAGACCAGCGAGTGGCAGGAGGGCACCGTCAACGTGCTCCTCGAAGCCGCCCACTGGGACCCGGTCATGGTCGGCCGGACCGCACGGCGGCACAGGCTGTTCAGCGAGGCCGCCAAGCGCTGGGAGCGGGGCGTCGACCCGGCGCTGCCGCTCGCCGCGCTGCAGAAGGCCGTCGACATCCTGCTCGAGCACGCGGGCGGCGACGCCTCCCCGCTCGTGCTGGACATCGACAACGTGGTGGCGCCGGTCGCGCTCACGCTTCCGGCCGACGCGCCGTCCCGTCTCATCGGCCTGCCCTACACAGGCTCGCAGGCTGCTGACCTGCTGCGCAAGATCGGCTGCGAGGTCAGCGGCGACGAGGTGCTCAGCGTCGTGCCGCCGACCTGGCGTCCCGACCTGGTCGCCCCGATCGACCTGATCGAGGAGGTGGCGCGGCTCGGCGGCTACAACGAGATCCCGAGCGTGCTGCCGCCGGCCGGGGCCAGCCGTGGCCTCACCCCGGCGCAGAAGCAGCGCCGGTCGATCGGCCGTGCGCTCGCTGAGAACGGCTACGTCGAGGTGCTGTCGTACCCGTTCGTGTCGCCGGGCACCGCCGACACCCTCGGCCTGCCCCCGGCTGACCCGCGTCGCAGCGCGGTCCGGCTCACCAACCCGCTGTCCGAGGAGGAGCCGCTGCTGCGTACCACGCTGCTCGGCCCGCTGCTCGGCACGCTCAAGCGGAACCTCGGCCGGGGCCGCCGGGACGTGGCGCTCTTCGAGGCCGGCACGGTGTTCCTGCCGCACCTGACCTCGACCGCCCCGCCGGTGCTGGGTGTGGACCGTCGCCCGGCCAACGCCGAGTGGGCCGCCGCCAACGCGATCGTCCCGGAGCAGCCGTGGCACCTCGCGGTGGCGCTCGCCGGCGACCTCGAGCCGGCCGGCTGGTGGGGCGCCGGACGGGCCGCGACGTGGGCGGACGCCATCGAGGCGGCGCGTGTCGCGATCTCGGCGGCGGGCATCGCCGAGGACCGGGTCACGGTACGGGCCGCCGAGCACGCGCCGTGGCATCCGGGCCGGTGCGCCGCCGTCCTGGTCGACGGCGCCGTGGTCGGTCACGCCGGCGAACTGCACCCTGCGGTGCTGGCCGCCCTCGACCTGCCGAAGCGGACGTCGGCCGCCGAGATCAGCCTGGACGCGCTGCCGGCCGCCCCGGTCGTGGACGCCCCGAAGATCTCGACGTTCCCGCCCGCGCTGATCGACGTGGCCCTGGTCCTGGACCGTGCGGTGCCGGCGGCGGAGGTGCAGGCGGCCCTGGCCGAAGGTGCGGGGACGCTGCTGGAGTCGGTGTCGCTCTTCGACGTGTACGAGTCGTCGCAGCTGGGGGAGGACAAGCGGTCGCTGGCCTACAAGCTGACGTTCCGCGCCCCGGACCGCACGCTCACCTCGGAGGAGACCATCGCGGCCCGCGACGCCGCGGTGGCCGTGACGTCGTCCCGGTTCGGCGCCACGCTGCGCGGCGCCTAGTCTCTCCCGTTGGAAAGCCGGGCCGGTGGGGATCCACCGGCCCGGCTTTGTCATGAGACCTCGCCGGTGAGGTAGCGCTGGACGGTCGGGGCCAGCCAGGCCACGGCCTCCTCCGGGGTCAGGCCCACCACCGGGGGTAGCCGGAGGATGTAGCGGCACAGCGCGAAACCCAGCATCTGCGTGGCGATCAGGCCGGCCCGGGTGGCGGCCTGTGCGGGATCCGGGGCGAGCCGGGCGGCGACCGGGCCGACCTGCTGAGCGAAGACCGAGCGCATCCGCTCGGCCGCGGCCTCCTTGGTGACGGCCGTCCGCAGCAGGGCCATCAGCGTCTCGTCGTGCTCCCAGCGGTGCAGGAAGTGCCGGACCAGCGCCGCGCCGATCCGGTCCGGCGGGGTGTCGCCCAGATCGGGCAGGCGCAGATCGAAATCGGCCGCGGCGGCGAAGAGCGCCTCCTTGTTGCCGTAGTAGCGCATCACCATCGACGGGTCGATCCGTGCGTCGGCGGCGATGGCGCGGATGGTGGCGCGCTCGAACCCGTCGGCGGCGAAGCGCTCCCGGGCGGCGACCAGGATGGCGGCCCGGGTGGCGTCGGAACGGCGTGCGGTCATGTCGGCCAGTTTATGCCAACACCTGTTTGCCAACAACTGTTGACTCGATCTTTCCGGCGTGCCTATGGTTGCCAACAGTTGTTGGCAAACGAGTGAGGAGCCGTCATGCACACCACCGTCGCGATCATCGGAGCCGGCCCGACCGGGCTCCTCCTCGCCGGAGACCTGGCCCGCGCCGGAATCCCGGTCACCCTCTTCGAACGCCGGTCGGAGACCTCCAACCTGACCCGGGCGTTCGGCGTCCACGCCCGTACCCTCGAGATGCTCGACGCCCGTGGCCTCGCCGACGAGATCCTGACCGGCGGGGCCAGAGTCGAGCGTCTGCGCCTGTTCGACCGGATCCGGCTGGACCTGACCGGGCTGCCGACCCGTTACCCGTTCCTGCTGATCACCCCGCAGTACCGGGTCGAGGCGGCCCTGGAGCAGCGGGCCCTGGCCGCCGGCGCCCGGATCGAGCGCGGCGCGAGCCTCGGCTCGCTGCGGCAGGACGGCGAGCGGGTCACCCTGGAGTTCGACGACCGCACCGTCACCGCCGACTGGGTCGTCGGCACCGACGGCGCCCACAGCACCGTCCGCCGCTCACTCGGCCTGCCCTTCCCCGGCCAGGCCGTGCTGACCTCGATCATGCTGGCCGACGTGCGCCTGGCCACGCCGCCCGGGGACACTCTCGCGGTCAACGCCGTCGGCGACGCGTTCGCCATGGTCGCGCCCTTCGGCGACGGGTGGTACCGGATCTTCGCCTGGGACCGCCGCCATCAGGTCACCGACGACGTCCCGGTCACACTCGACGAGATGCGCGAGGTCACCCGGCACGTCCACGGCACCGACTTCGGCATCACCGAGGCCCGCTGGCTGTCCCGATTCCACAGCGACGAACGGCAGGCCCCGCACTACCGGGTCGGCCGGGTGTTCCTGGCCGGCGACGCGGCCCACGTGCACTCACCGGCCGGTGGGCAGGGCATGAACACCGGCCTCCAGGACGCCGCGAACCTGTCCTGGAAACTCGCCGCCACCATCCGCGGCTGGGCGCCTGCCGGGCTCCTCGACTCCTACGAGGGCGAACGCCACCCGGTCGGCAAACTCGTGCTGCGCAGCAGTGGCGCCCTCATCCGGATGGCGATGATGCGGTCCGTGGTCGCCCGCCGCCTGCGGAACGCTCTCGGCGCGGCGCTGCTCGCCCTTCCGCCGGTCGTCCGCCGCGCCACCGGCGTCGTCTCCGGCATCGGCATCGGATACCCGGGCGCGCCGCGGGCCGGGGACGTCACCCTTCGCGGTGGCGGCCGCCTCTACGAGGCGTTGCGGTCCGGGCGGCACGTGCTGCTCACCCCCAAACCCTTCTCCGGGTACGGCGAACGCCTCGTCGTGGCAGCCCCTGAGGCGGACTCGACCGAAGCGGTGCTGGTCCGGCCGGACGGCTACGTGGCCTGGCGCGGTCCGGTCACCGGGGTGGCGGCGGCGCTGCCCGCTTTCCTCGGTCCCGAACCGGCCGCCCGTCCCGCCCGCGGCTGAGGTCGGGCGGCTGGTGTCGCCCGCAGACCACGATCCTTCCGGGCCGCCATCAGGGGTTTCTGCGCAGCAGGCGGCGACCGTGTGGCCGTTCGGCGGGGTCCAGCCGGGCACAGCCGGAGTCGATCAACTGCCAGTCGCCGGCGGCCAGCGCCGCGTCGATGCGGCCCCGCACCTCCTCGACCCGGTTCGGTTCGGTGGCGAACAGCACACGCAGCCGCAGACGGTCGTCGTCCGGTTCGTCCACCGGCGACGACGCGGTGTGGTGTGGCGCGAGCGGGCACGGCGGCTCATGCTCCCAGTGGCCACAGAGAGCGACGGTGATCGCGGCGCCGGGCGCGCCCGGATCGGTTCCGGGCGCGAGCACGATCGTCGCCTGATGCGCGTAGACCTGCCGCATCAGGGCAGCTTGAGGACGTCGGCGACGACCGCGCCGTCCGCCTCCAGCCGCACCGCCGCCGGACTGTCGTAGACGACGAGCACCCGATCGGTCCCGACCAGGCTCAGGCCCTCGGCATGGTCGTCACCCTCGCCATAGGTCAGCTCCAGCTCCCGGGTGATCAAATCGTGCCGCACGATCGTCGGCACCTCCGCCACGAACGCGTCGTGCCAGCGGTAGATGCGCACCGGCCCGTCCAGATCCATCGTCGGCCCGGCCAGCACCAGCAGGTCGTTCCCGGCCGGGCAGAGATCCCGGACACCGAGACCTTCAAGATCAAGGACATGTTTGCGGTACGGCAACCCGTCCTCGAACCTGTGCAGGCGCAGTCGTCCCGGCTCGTCGGCCAGCACGTACGGCCGCAGCTCGAGCACGAACGCCCACCCGCGCAGCACCGGCCCCCGCAGCCCGAGGAAGACCCGGTCCTCCCGCACCGCGATGCCCTCGATGTCCAGCCCGTTGTCCTTGCCCGGAATCGGCAGGAACGGCGCCAGATGCTCGTCGTCGCGCAGCAGCCGCCGCAGGTCGTCGCGGGCGCTCAGGCACGCGGCCCGGTGCGGCACCCCGTCGACGGTCAGCTCCCGCACCGGCGTCGGCACCCCGCCGACATCGGTGACCGGCAGCCGGACCAGGATCTGCCGGTTCTCCTGACCCTCGACCCGGGCCAGCCGGCGCAGCGCTTTCGGCCCCTCGTGACGGTCCTTGATCTGCTTGCGGCGCAGACTGTGCGAACCGACCGCCCAGAGGAAGTGGCCGGTGCGGGCCAGCCCCTCCACGTCCGCCTCCTCGTCGGCGTCGGCGCCGGGCAGATCGACGAAGTCGGCCAGCCGGAACCGTGCCTCCTGCCCGAACTCGACGGGCCGTTCCGCGTCGTCGGCGATCAGCCGCTCGATCGTCGCCGTCTCGTCGCCGGCGATCCAGAGCGCCCGGCCGTCGAGCCGGACCGCGGAGAGATTGGTGTGGGTGGCCGCGGCCTGGGACTCGTCGGAGAACCGCAGCCGCACCGTGTAGTCGACGGTCATGGCCACATCGTCGCACCGCAGTGCATCGGAGCAGGTCGAACATAGAGTCCTGTCACGATGGCCTTTCGGGTCGATCATGCCGCTCACGGCCGGTCCGTCCCGGACCGGCCGTTTCGCGTGCGGCGGCTACGACTCGCGGGAGATGTACAGGCGGTGCCCGGCTGGGAAGTAACCCACCCGTTCGTAGACCCGCCACGAGTCGTCGCCGGAGGCCTCCAGCCAGGCGACCTCCACACCACGGTCGAACAGCCGCCGGGTGACGCCCGCGCTGATCGCCGCGCCCAGCCCGCGCCGCCGGAACGGCTCGCGCACGGCGATCCCGGCGACCTCGCTGACCTTGTCGTTCGGCGGTGCGGCCTGGCCGCCGCCGACCCACTCGCCGTCGGCGGTGCGGACGCCGAGGACCACCCCGCCGCGCTCCTGGTTACGGCGCATCCGGGCGACCGCGACCTCGGACCGCTCGTCCGGCAGGTCGCCGAAGGCCTCGTTCTGCGCGGCGACGACTCCGGCCCGGTCCGGGTCCGTCGTCGGTTCCTCGAGGACCAGACCATCCGGTACGGCGTACTCGTTCAGCCGGTCCGGTGGGCAGATCAGGTACTGGTTGCGTTCCTCGACGGTGAACCCGGCCGCGAGCAGCAGATCCTCCAGTTCCGGGGCGCAACTGGTCACGTACTCCAGGCGGGGTTTGCGTCCTGCCCCGGCGAACGCGCTGATCAGATCAGCGACGTCGGCCGGGGTGATCGGGACGCCCGGCTGTGGCGAGGCGTAGTTGATGAAGGGGCTCTCAGTGTCCGGGTCGAGGCCGGCCACGAACGGGCCGATCTCGAGAACCTTCGGACGGGAACGGAGATTGGACACGACACAGCGCTGGATGCGCAGATCCATGATGAATTGAGCCTTTTCGAAAGAAATTCCTGCGGGTGGACATGTGACTACGCAGGACCGCCGCTGGCGGAAGAACGCTCAGCGACGGCCGACTGGCCGGGCGGCGATCACAGGCTTCACTTCTTTCGAACGCATCGAGTGTCGGACGGATCGTGCTCTGCCGCACGATCGCCCAGCGAGGTTTTCACGAACCCATCGCCGCGCGCAAGCCGGTTCGGCGCGGGGGCATCGGCGCGGGCCGGCCGCCTGCGCGGCCCGCGCCGATGGCTTCACTCTGGTCCATCGCGGACAGGAAGTCCATCGCCGTCTATGCGTGCGGGAGCCGTCCCGGATTTTGTCGGTGGGGGTCGTTAGGGTTCAGCCGTCGTCCTGGAACGAGACCTGGGGAGTGGCCCGGTGACCGAAGTGCTGAGCTCCGAGGCGTTCGCCGTGCCGTCGGCGTGGAAGCGGTTCGTGCTGCCCCGGCGGGGTGACGCGACCTCCGCCCCGAAACCACGAGCCGCCGACGTCAAGGCGGCCGGGGAGCTGCTGACCGCGTTCGACGGTGACGTGCGCACCGCGCTGCGCCACCGTCTGATCGCCGGCGACCTGGCCGAGGCCGGGCACGGTTACCTGGCCGCCGGCCCGGATGTCACCCCGCTCGGCGCGGCGGTGGTGGCGCGCGGCATCGGCGGCGCGCTGCCCTGGCTCCGGCGTGACGAGCTGACCGCCTTCGCCGACCTCTGGCGCGCCCGGCACGGCCTGGCGTTCGCCGCGGCCGCCACCGTCGAGCTGGCCGGCTTCTACCTCGGCTCCTCCCCGTCGGCGGCCGCGATCACCAGGTCCGTGCCCGACTCGGACGCCAACGGGTTCGGCACCCGGACCGCGATCCGGATGGCCTACCAGCTGCGCCGGGCGGTCGTGGCCGCGCCACCGGAGGAGTATGCGGCGGTGGTCACCGCGCTGGGCGGCTCGCGCGGCCCGGCGCTGGCACAGCAGGCGCTGGTGTCGGTGATCGCCCCGGACGAGGCGGCCTGGGCCGACGACATCTGCGCCCGGGTGTCCGCCCTGGGCGGCCGGGAGGCGCTGAAGGGCCTGCTGCTCACCGTCGTGTCGGCCGAGCCGCTCGCGTCCCGCCTGGCCGGGCAGTTGTCGGCCTGGGCGGTGCTCTCCGAGAGCGAGCGCATCTACACCTTCACCGCCACGCTCGGCCCGGCTGCGGCCCCGGCGCTGACCGGGTGGCTCGACGCGCCGGTCGTCGACGCGCAGGACCGGCGGAAACTGCTCGGCCTGCTGGCCGCGGTCGGCGGCGACGCGGCGCTCACCGCCCTGATCGAGCGGGCCGGCCGGCCGGACGTGCCGGGGCCCGAAATGCTCGGTGATATGGCGGCTGATGGCATCGGCGACCTCCTGGCGCTGCCCGTGCGACGGCACCAACCCGTC
>NZ_JBEZXU010000008.1:191860-240842 GCF_040638175.1 Actinoplanes sp. NPDC026670 | reverse complement strand
ATGCCTTGGGTGGCGCCCCCCGCCACATACTCCGCCGTGGGGGTGGCGCGCCGGCCGCGATCTTGTGGAGTTCCGCGGGTGTGCCGGAACTCCACAAGATCGCCGGGAGCAGGGGTGTTACGGGAGGGTCCAGCGCTGGTTGTCGCCGGCGAAGCAGTCCCAGAGCTGGAGCTTCGTGCCGTCGGCCGAGGACGGGCCGGTGGCGTCCAGGCACTTGCCCAGCGAGCGCAGCGTGCCGTCGGCGCCGGCGGTCCACTGCTGGGCGGTGGTGCCGTTGCAGTCGTAGATCTGGACCTTCGTGCCGTTCGTGCTGGACGCGGCGTTCACGTCGAGGCACTTGCCGAGGGCGCGGATCGTGCCGTCGGCGCCGACGGTCCAGGTCTGAGCGGACGAGCCGTTGCAGGTCCAGAGCTGCACCTGGGTGCCGTTGGCAGTCGACGCGCTCGGGACGTCGACACACTTGCCGCCGAAACCGGTGATCCGGCCCGACCGTGCCGGGCCGCTGCCCGCGTCACCGGCGCCGGCCCACACGTACGTGCCGGTGGTCTTCGCCGGGAGGGTGCTGGTGAACTGGCGGTCGCCGGCCCGCAGCGTGAACGTCTGGTTCGACGCGGTCTGGTTGACCACCACGGTGACCAGGGAGTTGTCCGGGTTCACGAACGACACGTTGGTGACCGTGCCGGTCGAGCCGTAACCGGTGGCGACCCGCTTCGCGCCGGCCTGCACGAACTTCGAGAACTGGGCGACCATGTTGAAATCAGGGGTCTTCCAGAACGTGTCCGGGTTGGACGTGCTCTGCACCAGCATCGTCGGGTCGGGCGAGCCGCTCCAGCGCTCCGGCGCGCGGTTCTGGTCGAGCATCGACACCCAGCCCTCGTAGAGCGTGGACTGGTTGCGGAAGTACTGCACGATGCGGTCGGCGCCCGAGGTGCCCCAGACCGAACGCTCGGTCATCAGCACGTCCTTGTCCGGGAACTGCGCCTTCACCGCCGCCATCGCGGACGGATCCCCGGCATAGTCGTGGAAGGCGATTCCGTCGACCGAGGCCCGGGCGTCGGCGGTCAAGACCCCTTGGGCGTACGCGAGACCCTCGCTGAAGTTGTGATCGAAGGCCCAGATCTTGGTAGCACCGAGTCCGTTGTTGACGAGCTCGGTCCGCAGCGCGATCGCGAGGCGCCGTTCCTGGTCGGCGGTCACCCGCATGCCCGGGTAGTCGGCCGGCTCGAACAACGGCTCGTTCTGCAGGGTCAGGCCGTAGATCGGGATGCCCTGCGCCACGTACGCCTGAATTGATTTGCGGTAGTAAGTAGCAAGTGTCGGGATGTGCTGGTCGAGCAGGCTGCCGGTGATGAGGGAGTTGCTGCTCTTCATCCACGCGGGCGCCGACCAGGCGCTCGCGAAGATCTTGAGGTTCGGGTTGATCGCCAGCGCCTCGCGCAGCGTCGAGATGATCTTGTAGTCGATGTCCCGCTGGATCGAGAACCGGGACAGCGACGGGTCGGCGGCGCCGTCGTTGTAGGTGTAGAAGTCGTGCGAGGTGAAGTCGCTGGTGCCGAACGTGATCCGGGCGACGTTGAAACCCGCCCCGGCGCTCGGGTCGACGAGAGTCCGCAGAGCGTTGGTCCGGCCGGTCGTGCTCATCCGGGCCAGGTTGAAGATCGTCGACTCCTCCAGCGAGGAGCCGACGCCGAGCACGGTCTGGAACTTCTGATTCGTGTCGACCGAGATCGTTGCGGCGCCGGCGGCCGCGGCGGTGGCGATGTCGGCCTGACGGCTGATCTGGTACGGCGTGCCGGCCAAGCCGGTGGCCGGGCTGGTGTACCAGTTGCCGTTCTTCGGCTCGTAGCCCGCGGTGCGCGACTCGGAGCTGAACCACGCCTGCACGGTGGCGGCGGGAGCGGCCTGCGCGGCCTGGGGAATGGCGAGACCGGCAGTGGCGAGCAGGCCCGCTACCAGGCCGGCGAAACGGGGACGGGTCATGCGGCGGTGGCCTCTCCGCTCAGTCGAAATCGTAAAGAAACTGAACGGAAATCCTTCTGAACCCATCGGGCCGAGTCAATGATCAGACCCGCCCACACACCGCCCCGACCGCAGAAACCTATGAAACACCGCAGCCCGGACCACAACCGCGAGCCGTCGCTCACGGCTCTTTCGAGGGCCCGGAAGGGACGCTCAGCGACGGCTCGCGGAATCGCCACACCCGACGCAGGCGGACCAAGACCACCAGCCGTCGCTCACCGCTCTTTCAAGGGCCCGGAAAGGACGCTCAGCGACGGCTCACGGAATCGCCACGCCGGGGTGGGTCAGGTGAGGGCGGACAGGGCGGCTCGGAGGATGGGCTCGGCGTCGGGGGTGGTGTTCAGGGTGTCCAGGGCCAGCAGCGCTGCCCCCGTCACCGGCGGGGTGGCCAGGACCGTCACCGTGGCCTGCGGCGCCTGGGCGTGCAGGCCGCTGACGACCGCGTCGTGCAGTTGTGGGATGCGGGCCTGGAGGACGCCGCCGCCGAGGACGACGGCGTGCGGGGCGGTCAGCAGGTCGAGGCGGGTGGCGGCCGCCCGGTGCTGGGCCAGGATCTCCGACGCTTGACGGGTGACCAGCGCGGATGCCACCCCGTCGCCCGCCGCCGCGGCCTCGAACAGCAGCGGCGTCAGCTCCGGGATCCGGTCGCGGGACACCTCGCCCAGGTGCAGGGCGATGCTCACCTGTTCCACGGTCGGCAGCCCGAAATGGGCGGCGACCGCCGCGGACAGGGCGGTCGGACGGCCCCGCCCGTCCTCGCCGCGGGCGGCCTCGCGCAGGGCGTGTTCGGCCAGGTCATGGCCGCCGCCCCAGTCTCCGGAGATCGGGCCCAGAGCGACGAATCTGGCAGTACGCCCGTCGGCCGCGCGCCCCACGCAGTTGTTGCCGGCCCCACACACCACGGCGACCGCGTCAGGAGCCGACGTGCCGGCCCGGAGCAGTGCGAAGCAGTCGTTGTCGACCAGCGCCCGCCGGGCCCAGCCCTGCGCGGAGACGGCCTCGTGCAGGCGGGTCACCTCGATCGGCAGGTCGGCGCCGGCCAGGTAGACGGCGATCGTCTCGATCGGGGTGCCGGCGGCCAGCCCGGCCCGGGCGCGGGCCTCCGCGATCAGGCCGCCGAGCACCTCGACAGTGCCCGGCAGGCCGATGTTGTGCGGTGAGGACGTGCCGCCGCGAGCGGTGGCGAGCACCTTGCCGGAGGCGTCACCGAGGACCACGTCGGTCTTCGAGTTGCCGCCGTCGACCGCCAGATAGAGGTCGCTCGTCAGATGGAGGTGCGGCCGCGGGTCCAGGTCGCTCATCGGGCCCACGCGAGGTGGGCACGGCCGGCCGCGATCAGCTTGTCGGTGAGGGCGTCGGCGTACTCGTGCTGGCCGATCAGCGGGTGTGCGAGCAGCGCCCGGTACACCCGGTCACGCCCGCCGCGCAGGGCCGCGTCGAGCGCCAGTTCCTCGTACCCCCAGGTGTGTGTGATCAATGCGGCCAGGTCGGGCGGCAATGCGGTGACCGGAAGCGGCGCCGGCCCGTTGAGGCCCGCCCGGGCCGAGACCTCGATGACCGCGTCGTCCGGGAGGAAGGGCAGGATGCCGTGGTTACGCACGTTCACCGAGTGGACGGACGCGTCGTCGAGCCCGGAGAGGGAGGCGATGAGCCCGACCGCGGCCTCCGAGTAGTAGGCGCCGCCGCGCTCGCCGAGCAGCGCGGGTTTCTCGGTGAGGGTGACGTCACGGTACATGTCGAGCAGGGTGGCCTCGATCTCGGCGACCCGCTGGCCCCTTGTGGGCGCGCCGATCGATTGCCGCACATGCTCGTCATGCTTGTAGAAATAGGACAAATAGTAAGAAGGGACTGCACCGAGCATCGCGATGATGCCAGGCGGAATGTCCACGTCATCGGACATTTCCGACATATGCTTCTCGATGAGGCCAGGCAGACGGTCGACACCGTCCACCCGCGCCGCCCGTTCCCAGGTCAGATGGTTCAGGCCGACGTGGTCGAGCACCACCGCCGACGGATCGACGCCCAGGTAACCGGCGAACCGCCGCTGGAACCCGATCGCCACGTTGCACAGCCCGACCGCCCGGTGACCGTCGTCGAGCAGCGCCCGGGTCACGATCCCGACCGGGTTGGTGAAGTCGACGATCCACGCGCCCGGCTTGGCCCGGGCCCGGATGCGCGCGGCGACGCCGAGGATCACCGGGACCGTGCGCAGCGCCTTGGCCAGCCCGCCGGCCCCGGTGGTCTCCTGCCCGACGCAGCCGCAGTCCAGCGGGAACGTCTCGTCGGTGATCCGGGCCTGCTGCCCGCCGACGCGCAACTGGATGACCACGGCGTCGGCGTCGGTGACCCCGGCGTCCAGATCGGACGTCCAGGTCACCTTCCCCGGGTGCCCGTAGTGCCGGAAGATCCGGGCGGCGAACGCCCCGACGATCTCCAGCCGTTCGGCGGCCGGGTCGATCAGCACCAGTTCGGAGACGGTCGAGCCGAGCCGGGCGAACCCGTCGACCAGCTCGGGCGTGTAGGTCGATCCGCCTCCGACGACTGCGATTTTCACCCTTTGAATCCTGTCAGCGTGATGCCCTGCACGAACGAGCGCTGGGCGAAGAAGAAGATGACGATCAGTGGGGCCATGGCCAGCACGGTGGCGGCGGTGACCAGGTTCCAGTCGACGTGGTGGACGGTCCGGAACGACGCCAGGCCCAGTGAGAGCGTCCACGAGCTCTCGTTCTCGCTGGTGTAGAGCAGCGGGCCGTAGTAGTCGTTCCAGCAGTAGAAGAACTGGAACAGCCCGGCCGCCGCGATGCCCGGACGCGCCATCGGCAGCACCACCCGCAGCAGGGTCCGCCACTCGCCGCAGCCGTCGACCCGGGCCGCGTCCAGATATTCGCTCGGGATGGTCAGCAGGAACTGGCGCAGCAGGAAGATGCAGAACGCGTCACCGAACAGCGCCGGGATGATCAGTGGGGCGAGCGAGCCGGTCAGGCCGTAGCGCGCCCACATCAGGTACAGCGGGACGGTCACCACCTGCGGCGGCAGCATCATCACGCAGATCACCACGAGGAACATCAGGTTGCGGCCACGGAATCGCAACTTCGCGAGGGCGTACGCGGCGGGCACGCTCGCCACGAGGGTGAGGACGGTGGCGGTCACCGCGTACAGCACGGTGTTGAGCAGGTAGTGCGGCAGCGGGGTGGCCTGGAAGACCTTGAGGTAGTTCTCCGGATGCCAGGTGTTGGGCCAGTAGTCGCTGGTGAGCGCCTGGTTGCTGGTCATCAGTGAGAGCAGGACGAGGTAGACGACGGGGGTGACGAACATGATCGCGAGGGCGATGGCGATGCTGTGCCGGGCGATCCAGGCGAGCCTCTGCTGCCGGCGGCCGGCCTTGCGGTCCGAGAGCGACAAGGCGGTCACGATTCCTCCCCGGAGAACGCCTTGGCGCGGCGCAGCAGGATCACGGTGACCGACAGCGCGACCAGGAACAGCACGATGGCGAGCGCGTTGGCGTAGCCGAGCGCGCTGTACCGGAACCCGACGGTGTAGAGCCACAGTGGATAGGTGAAGGTGGAGCCCTCCGGGTAGCCGAAGGACTGGGAGATCCCGGCGCCGACGGTGGCCTGCCCGCTGGCGATCGAGCCGGCCACCGCCGCCTGGTCGAAGTACTGCAGCGTGTAGATCACGCCGGTGACCGCCGCGAAGAGGATCACCGGGCGGATCGTCGGCAGCGTGATCGACCGGAATTTGTGCCAGGCGTTCGCGCCGTCCAGCGACGCGGCCTCGTAGAGGCTTTCCGGGACGCCCAGCACCGCCGCCAGGAAGATGATCATCAGGTCGCCGATGCCCCAGAGGCCCAGCAGGACCAGCGACGGTTTCGCCCAGGCCGGAGAGTTGAACCAGAGCGGCCCGTCGATGCCGATCATCTCGAGGACGTGGTTGACCGGGCCGGTGCCCGGCTTGAGCAGGTAGACGAACGCGATGGTCGCGGCCACCGGAGGCACCAGGGCGGGCAGGTAGAAGATCGTCCGGAAGAATCCGGCGCCTCGCTTGAGCTGCACCAGCAGCATCGACAGGCCGATCGCGCCGAGGATCCGGACCGGGACGAACACCACGACCATCCACAGTGTGTTGCGGACGGCCTGGAGCAGGAAGGGGTCTTCGCCCATCCGGCGATAATTGTCAAGACCGACCCATTGCGGTACGGACAGCAGGTCGAACTTGGTGAACGAGAAGTAGATCGCCGAGAGCAGTGGGTAGACGAAGAAGATCGCGATGCCGAGGAGCGCGGGCGCGACGAACGTGAACGTCGTCGCGCCCCGGCGCAGGGAAGTGCCGTTCACTCGTTCAGCCACCCAGTGACATGACGCTGTTGATCTGCTTGTCCGCCTCCAGCAGGCCCTGGTTCAGGTCGGCGACCTTGCCGGACTGGTAGCTGGTCAGGAACGTCCCGAAGGTCTCCTGGTAGGCGGGACCGGACGACGACGGCGGCGAGGTCATCGAGTTCGGGTTGTTGAAGATGTCGATGAACGCCTTGAAGTCCTGGTCGGCGTTGAGTCCCGGGTCGGCGATCGCGGTGGTCGTGGTCGGCACGTTCTTCAGCAGACCGGCCAGCTTGACGACCGCCTTGTCGTCGGTGGTCAGGTACTTGATCAGCTCCCAGGCCGCCTCGGGATTCTTGGCGTTCTTGCTGATGCCGACGATGTTGCCGGTCACGTAGCCACCGCCGTAGCGGGCGGGGTCACTCGTCGGGAGCGGCGCCACCCCGTACTTCAGGTCGGGGGCCTGGTCCTTGAGGAACGCGAGGCGGTACTCGGCGTCGACGTTGATCGCGACCTGGCCCTTCTGGAAGGCGTTGTCGGCGCTGAACTCGTCGCCGAGACTCGCCTTGAACTTGGTCAGGTTGTCGTAGCCGTACCAGTCGACGAGGCTCTTCTGCCAGGCCAGCAGGGTCTTCCAGCCGGGGTCGGTGCCGACCGCGCTCTTGCCCTCGGCGGTGAGCCACTTGGCGCCGGTGGCCGGGGCGAGGTGCGAGGCCGAGTTCTCGTAGAAGTCGTAGAGCGGCAGGAACCCGACCGTCTTGAGCGAGCCGTCCGGGTTGCGCACGGTGAGCTTCTTGGCGTACTCGGTCAGTTCGTCGAGGCTCTTCGGCGGGGCGGTGAGGCCGGCCTTGGCGAAGAGATCCTTGTTGTAGTACATGCCGTACGCGTCGGCGAGGAACGGCATCGCGCAGCGCTTGCCCTCGAACTCGGTGTACGTCCGGGTCGTCGCGTTGAGCTTGCCGAGATCGACCTTGTCGCGGGAGATGTACGGGTTGAGGTCCACCCACGCGCCGGAGGAGCAGAACTTGCCGACGATGTCGGTGGAGTAGGAGAGCCCGATGTCCGGCCCGTTGCCGGCGCCGATGGCCTGGGTGACCTTGGAGTCGTCCTGTCCCGATTTGACGGTGACCTTGATGTTCGGGTGGCCGTCCGAGAAGTCCTTGATCACCTCGTCGATGGCTTTCGCCTCACGCTCGGTGAAGAAGTGCCAGAGCTCGACGGTCCCGGAGACCGCGGTCCCGGGGTCGGCGATCTTGTTCTCCTTGGGCGCCGGCGTGCAGGCACTGACCAGCAAACCCGCAGTTACCAGGGCAAAAAGGGCATGGGGTATCCGTTTGTTCACTATTTCGGCCTTTCACATGAGGACTAGCTGTCCCGAATGGCGGTGATCAAGGCGTGCCGGACCGCGGCGAGACCGGCGTCGAGAGCGCCGACCAGCACCGCGTCGTCTTCGATGGTGGTGACGGCGAACGAGCTCTCCAGCGGGGCGGCCCGCCGGAACGCGTTGTTCACCGCGGTGAGCAGGGTGTCGCCGCCGGCCTGGGCGATCGGGCCGGCGAGCACCACGAGATAGGGGTCGAGGATGGCGGTGACCGCCGCCAGGCCGACCACGATCCGGTCGGCGAGGGTTTCGATGAACACTTCGGCACCGGTCGCGGCAGCCACCTCGACCACCTCGGCCGGGGTGCTCCCGGAGACGCTGTTGTCCCGGGCCAGCTCCATGATCGCGGCGCCGCCGAAGAGGTCCTGGAGGTCGAGCTTGCGGTGCGGGGAGTCGGGTGAGTAGAGCGGCACGTACCCGATCTCGCCGGCGCCCCCGCGGGTGCCGCGCAGCAGCGTGCCGTTGATGTCGATGGCCAGACCGAGACCGTCCTGGCCGATCCAGAGCAGCGCGAAGTTCTCCGCGTCCTGGCCCGCGCCGCGCCGCCGCTCGGCCACGGCGGCCAGGTTGACGTCGTTGTCCACGCCGACGTCGGTGCCGAGCTCGGCGGCGATCGCGGACCGCAGGCCGGGGCGGTCGAAACCGGGCACGTCGACCAGGCGGATCGTGTCGGTGCGCGGGTCGTAGGAGCCCGGCACGCCGAGCTGCACGTGCCGGATCAGCCCGGCCTCGACGTCGGCCTGCTCGCGCAGCCGGCCGACCAGGCCGGCGAGCACGGCGCCCGGGTCGGCGCCGAGGAAATCGATGCGGGACTCGAACCGGGCCCGGACCGCGCCGGTAAGATCGCAGAGCGCGGCCACCACCGACGGGGTGCCGCTGGTCCCGACGTCACGCACCGAGACGGCCACGGCGTAGGCCGCGTCCGGGTTGGCCGCGTAGATCTCGGCGTTCGGCCCTGGCCGGCCGCTGGCGTGCCCGACGACGTCGACCAGACCGGCCTCGGTCAGGCGGCGCAGCACTTCGGAGATCGTCGGCGTGGACAGTTCGGTGATCTTGCGAAGGTCGGCCCGGGTGAGGTTGCCCGGCTCGAGAAGCAGCTCCAGCGCTGCGCTCTCGTTCATGGCCCGCAGCAGTTTGGACGAGCCGGCCAGCCGCGCCATCCGAGCCTCCGTAATAGGCAAAGTGTTTAACAGTTGCCTCATCCTGTGCCACCGCACGGCCTGCGTCAAGCCCCGTCAGCAAACATTGATAAAGCTACTTAACAGTCGTAGAGTCCGTCCCCAACGCGCGCGCCACCCCTCGTTCCCCCTCTCACAGGAGCGCCATGATTCGCGTAAGGACACTCGCCTACGCAGCATCAGGCCTGGTCATCGCCGGTACGGCGATCATCGTCGGACTGCTTCCGGCCAGCGCCGCCACAGCCGGCCCGATCAAGGGCCTCGGCGGCAAGTGCATCGACGTCGCCGGCGCGGCGACCGCCAACGGCACCGCGATCCAGCTCTACGACTGCAACAGCAGCGCCGCACAGCAGTGGACCGTCGGCAACACCGACAACACCATCCGGGCGTTCGGCAAATGCCTCGACGTCACGGCCGCGTCGACCGCCAACGGCGCCAAGATCCAGCTGTACGACTGCAACGCCACAGGCGCCCAGAAGTGGACCGCCTCCAACGGCACACTCGTGAACACCGGCTCCGGCAAGTGCCTCGACGTGACCGGCAACAGCAGCGCCAACGGCACCCGCCTGCAGATCTGGACCTGCGCTGCCACCGCCAACCAGAAGTGGACCCTGCCCGGCGGCACCACCACCCCCACGTCGGCGCCGGCCGGGAAGAACCTCGACGATCCGGCGAAGAAGGACATCGCCATGCAGATCGTCTCGGCGGCCGAGAACTCGTCGCTGAACTGGCGGGCCCAGTTCTCCTACATCGAGGACATCGGCGACGGCCGCGGCTACACGGCCGGGATCATCGGCTTCTGCTCGGGCACCGGCGACATGCTGGAACTCGTCGAGGCCTACACCGCCACCAAACCGTCGAACGTGCTGGCCAAGTACCTTCCGGCGCTGCGTAACGTCAACGGCACCGATTCGCACGCCGGGCTCGACCCCAACTTCACCAGGGACTGGAAGACCGCGGCGGCCGACCCGGTGTTCCAGGCCGCGCAGGAGTCCGAGCGGGACCGGGTCTACTTCAACCCGTCGGTCCGGGACGGCAAATCCGACGGGGTACGTGCGCTCGGGCAGTTCGCCTACTACGACGCGTCGGTGGTGCACGGCTATGAAGGGATGCGGTCCATCCGTACCCGCGCCCTGAAGAAGGCGAAGCCGCCCGCGCAGGGCGGTGACGAGCGCGCCTGGCTGAACGCGTTCCTGGACGAGCGGGTCGTCGAGATGAAGAAGGAGGCGGCCCACGAAGACGTCACCCGGATCGACACCGCGCAGCGGGTATTCCTGAACAACGGCAACTTCGACCTGAACACGCCGCTCGACTTCAGCGTCTACGGCGACCCGTTCCACATCGGCTGAGCCCACGGGGCCCCGCTCCGGCGGGGCCCCGTCTATTGACTGCCGTCGACCCCAACGGTAAAGATCCCTTCCAATCGCGCGACCCAACGAAGGGCCCCCTATGCGTCGCCTCGCCCGAGCCGGAACCGCCACCGGCTTCGCCGTGCTGCTCCTCGCAGCCACGGCCACCCCGGCTTTCGCCGATCCCCCGCACAACCTCCCGCAGAACGCCGGCGGGTACGAGCAGTCGTTCTCCCCCGCGTTCGACTACGACGGCGACGGCTGCTACGCCACCGCGGCCATCGGCCCCGACGGCACCCTCGCACCCGGCCTGAAGACGACAGGCGCGGTCAACGGCAGCTGCCGCGACCAGTCCGATCTGGACAACTCGCAGACGTACGCCCGGTCGAAGTGCAACAACGGCTGGTGCGCGATCGTGTACGCCAGTTACTTCGAGAAGGACCAGGCCGTCGCCGGCAGCGGGCTGGGCGGCCACCGCCACGACTGGGAACACGTCATCTCGTGGGTCAACCAGGCCACCAACCAGGTCGACTACGTGAGCACCACCCAGCACAGCTCGCAGAAGACGTACGCCCGCTCGCAGGTCCGTTTCGACGGCAGCCACCCGAAGGTCGTCTACCACAAGGACGGCCTGTCGACGCACTTCTTCCGGCTGGCCAACAGCAACGACGAGCCGCCGGAGAACCACTACCACAACTGGCGCTACCCGCCCCTGGTCGACTGGAACGGCTACCCCACCGTCGAACTCCGCGACCGCCTGATGGCCGCCGACTTCGGCTCGGCCACCATCAAGATCAAAGACGGCTCGTTCGAATACTTGCTGAACGCCGCCAAACCGGCTGAGATCCCCTTCAATCCGTACGGGTGACCCAGCGTCCCGGGCGGCGTCATCAGTGCCCCGCCCGGGACATCGGTAGGTTTCGTACCATGAGTGACACGCCGCTGTCGGACGCCATCACCGAGTACCTGACGGACCGCAGCGCGGACGCCTACGACCGGTTCGTCAGCCGCTTCCGGGAATCCGTGGCAGGTGTGGTCGTCAGCGGCGACCCGGTCCCCGATGAGCAGGGCAATCTGGTCTCCGACGGCACGCTCGGCGTGGGCCGCACCGAGCACGGCGGACAGAGCCGGATCCTCACGTACGCCGATCCGGAGGCCTTCGCGCGCAGATACGGTCCCCGTTTCAACGCCGGCATCTCCGGTGAGGTGCTGCTGCGGATGGCGGCCGACGATCCGGAGTGCGCGGGCATCCTGGTCAACAGCGCGACCGAGGAGACCTCCGTCGTCATCAGCCGGGAGACAGCCGCCGGTGTCCTCGCGCCGCGGAAGACGTGGCGGGACATGTTCCGGCGCGGCGACAGGTGAGCGCCGTCATCTCGTGCGGGCCGGGCCGCCGTACAGGTGCATCCGATGGTCGGTCTGGTGGACCGGCCGCTGCCGCGGGAACTGCTCGGCGTCGGCGAGCTCGTTTCCGACCCGGACCAGCCACTCCTCGTAATGCCAGGTGGAGGCGCAGCAGCCACCGGTGAACCGGAAGTTCGCCAGGTACTCCCCCACCTGCCTGGACCTGAGCCGGAACAGCCGGCGCGACCCGCCGTGGTGTGGCGGCGAACCCCAGCCCGGCAGCCTGCCCACCACGACTCCGTCCCCGTCCGGGGTCAGCTCCAGGCCGATGTCACGGACCCGCTCGAAGTCGAGCGCCCGGACGTCCTCGTGCCACGCATAGCCGGAAGCCTCATCAGCCAGCAAATCGTGCACGACCACCGCTCCACCGGGCAGCGACGACGGCAGCCGGGCCGGCCGGCAGAGCCCTCGCCGGGCCTCGGCCTGCGCCGCGCCCCGGCCGGCGGCACTCCACCTGACCCGTACTCGCTGAATGGTGACCACGCCCAACCTTGCCCCGCCCCCGGCTCCCAGCCAACCGGTTATCGTGTGGCCGTGACCGACGAGGTGGAGATGATCGGCGATGATCCGCTCGTCGACGGCATGCATCTGTCCCTGCGGCTACGCCGTGACTTCACCGTGTCGGATGCCGATCGTCTCCTGACCACGGCCCGCCGCGCCTTCCGGGAACTCAACCCGGGCACGAGCGCAGAGCAGGCCGAAGAGATGGTGTCGTGCGCCGCGGACGCGCTGTTCATCCTCCTCGAACAGGCTGGGATTCTCGGCGACGCGGTCGACAGCCGGCTCGAGGGCTACGCCGCCGACGGGCTGACGCTCGGCGGATGGCGAGCGGAGGTCACGCCCCACGAGCCGGAGCCGCTGGCCCCCGGCCCTCGAAGCAACTGCGTGCGCGGCGACGTCTTCGCGCTCCCACCAAGGCGTTCCGGACCCGGTGACGGGCGCACGTTGACGTTGCGTGTGCCCGCGTAGTCGTCCCGGCGTGGCTGAACGCCCACGATCTGCCGTGCGTGTGCTCCCGTCCCTGCTCGGGCGATGACCAGCGCACGCAAACCGCCAATGTGTGCCCTGGTCAACGTTGCCGGCCCACGCCACCCACAGCAGCCGACCCCGCAGAACGAGCCACAGACCGCCAGCCGTCGCTGAACACGGTAATGCCGCCCGCATTCCAGCGCTCAGCGACGGCTGGCGGCCTCAGCCGTCGCTGAACACGGCAAAACCGCCCGCATTCCCGCGCTCAGCGACGGCTCGCGGCCCCAGCCGTCGCCCAGCACGGTAATGCCGCCCGCATTCCGGCGCTCAGCGACGGCCGGCGGCCTCAGCCGTCGCTGAGCACGGTGAAACCGCCCGCATTCCCGCGCTGAGCGACGGCTCGCGGTCCTGGCCGTGACCGGGCTGACGCCGGAATTCGTCGTCCAGGGTGGATCCGAGACGTTGCTGGAGACGGGCGTGCGGCTGGATCCGGTGCGAATTGCGGCGGCATTCCTGATTGTGGGGGCTACCTACTGTGGATCCATGTATCAGCAGCTGCCGGGGCGGCCGGAACCCGAACCGCACTTTCTCGAGAAGGATCTGGCCGGGTGGCCGATCTGGGCCCATCTTCTCCTCGGCATCGGCACGCTCGGTCTGTACTTTCTGATCCTACCGTTCGTCGTTCTTTTCGACGTCGCTCAGAAGGCGTTCGCGAAAGTCGTCGCCGGCGCTGTGGCGCTGGTTGTCGGCGGCCTGTTCCTCATTCTGAAAACGCCGGCTCAGGCGCTGTACCGGCAGGCGCGCCAGCTGTTGGGCCGCCGCGCCTGATCAGTCCGGTTCGGTCGGTCAAGGAGGTCCTGAAGGTTCCAGCCGCTGACGAGTCAAGCCCGATCGGCCGACAGCGGGAACAGTGCCATGACCAGCATGAACAGGCCGAGGGCGAGCAGGGCGGCCTTGATCGCCGGCCAGGCGCGGACCCAGTCGGTCCCGCCTTCGACGAACGACGGCGGATACGGCACCGCCAACAGACCCGACTCCCGGCGGGCGTCCCGTTCCAGGGCGCGGCTCCGGGCCTCCGCGGGCTCCGGGGGCGGAACCTTGCGGAACACCTCCGCCAGGGACTCGGTGGCGGTCATCCGCTGAATGGCGTGGGGAGGAGCCAGGACTCGTGTCTCAGCCCAAACGGTCTCCACCATGAGACCGGCCGTCTCGGAGAATCTCACGTCGATCCGGAGGCGACTCTGCTGTTCCGCGGCGGCCTGGTCGTAGCGCGCCTGGCGGGGCTCGGTCTCGTTCGGGAACTGGACGCTGGTCAGGGTCAGTGCCATGGCGGCGAGCAGTCCGGGGAGATGCCACCAGCGGACCGGTTGTCCGGGCCGGCCCAGGACAGCCGCGACGACCGCGAGGCCCCCGGCGACCACGAGGAGCGACTCGATCGCCGCCGCGGCAGTGCCCGGCGCACCGGACCCGGTGGCGAGCCCGTCACCTGCCGCAACCTCCATCGCCCAGCCGTAACCACCCGCACGGTGATCGGCCAGCGCCGCCGCCGCGGTCAGCAGTGACAGCCCGGCGACGGCGGCAGGGCGGGTCCACGGGTGACCGGCCGGCGCCGGGGCGGACCACGCCAGGGCGAGCAGCGCGGCCATGGCGACGGTCCCGCAGTACGGCACCAGCCGGTGATCCAGGTAGATCGTCGCCACCTGCAGGCCCGCGGCCACGAAGAACGTCAGCCGAAGCCGGCTCAACCCAAGCACCCGGCGATGATGCCCGCCCCGGCTTCGGCAGCCCATCGGCCGGCGGGACCCGCGACGGTCAGCCCACCGCGGCGATCAACCAGAAAACGGTCGCCGTACCGCTCAGAAGGTCTGGTCTGCCGCCCAGGCCATCGCGGTGGTCTCGCCGTGGGTGAGGGTTGCCGGGTCGGGGGCCGGGGCCGGGCTGGTGTAGACCGAGGCGATGCCGGCGGCGGTGGCCGCGCCGAGGTGCGGGGTCAGCATGCGGGCGTACTCGCTGGGGTCGATGGTCTGCCAGCGGACCGGGCGGCCAAGGGCAGCCGTGAGGGCGGCGGCTAGCTCCGGGCCGGTGAGCGGGACCGGGCCGGCGACGACACACGCGGGTGCGGGAGCCGCCGCGAGCGTCAGATCGGCGATCACCGTGCCCAGGTCGGCGGCCGCAAGCCACGGGACCGGGGCCTCGGCCGGGATCGGATAGCGGAGCTCACCCTGTTCGGCGATCAGCCGGCGGGACCAGGGGGCGACCAGGTTCTCCAGGTACGGGCCGGCCGGGCCGGTCACCGACGCGTGCTCGACGACGTTCGGCAGTTCGCTGGCGAGGCGGATGCGGGCGTCCACGAACGGCACCCCGATCGGCGACGACGGAGGCAGGCCACCGCCGGTGTTGAAGACGGCCCTCGGGACTCCGGCCTTGGCGAGGGCGGCCAGGATCGCTTCGGTCTGCCGTACCGCATGATCCTCGAAGTTGATCGGAAGTTGGACGACGACCGCGTCGGCGCCGGTGTAGGCCGCGGTCAGTGCCTCGACGTCGAGCAGGTCGGCGGCGAACGGCTGGACGCCGGGGTGAGCGACGGGGTTTCGGGCGACGGCGCGGACGTGGTGCCCGGCGGTGAGCAGGCCGCGGAGGATGGCGCGGCCCTGAGTTCCGGTGGCGCCGTGCAGGACGACGGTGGTCTCGGTCATGGTGGCGACCGTAGTTCCCGCTGGATAGCAGTACCCAGAAAGTTATATTGTTTCCCGATGGAAACCATCGGCTCTGAGCAGCTCGAACCCGGTTGTGGCGTGGAGCGGACCCTCCAGGTTCTGGACGGCAAGTGGGCGACTCTCGTGGTGCGGGAGCTGTTGCCGGGGCCGAAACGGTTCACCGAGTTGCGCACCGTGCTGGGCATGCCGAGCGCGAAGACACTGACCGACCGGCTGCGGGCGCTGGAGCATCAGGGCATCCTCACCCGCACCGTGCACGCCGAGGTGCCGCCCCGGGTCGTCTACCAGCTGACCGGGCAGGGCCGCAGCCTCAGCAGCGTGCTCGACGCGATGCTGGCGTGGGGCGAGGCGAATCCGGCGCCCGCGGCCGTACGGTGAACGCCATGCTGAACGGCGAGCTGGTCCGACTGCGGCCGGCCACCCCGGACGACGTTCCGGCGCTGGCCGAGATTCGAAAGACCCCTGAGGTGTACGGCCGGTGGGGCGGCGGCGAAGACCTGGCGGCCGATGTCGCGGAGGGCCTCGACGACCCGGACACGTCGGTGTATGTGATCGTCCACCAGGAGCGGGTCGTCGGCGCCATCCAGTGGAGCGAGGAGGCCGACCCCGACTACCGGCACGCCGGCATCGACATCTACCTGTCCCCCACGGTGCACCGGCTCGGCCTCGGCGCCGACGCGGTCCGTGCCGTGGCCCGGCACCTGATCCACGACCTCGGCCATCATCGCCTGGTCATCGACCCGGCCGCCGACAACGAGGCGGCGATCCGCTGCTACGCCAAGGTCGGGTTCCGCCCGGTCGGCGTCATGCGGCGGTACGAACGCGGCCCGGACGGCAGCTGGCACGACGGCCTGCTGATGGACCTGCTCGCCGACGATCTCACGTGATTCTCCGGGGTTGGCCCGGAACCCTACGCTGACGGGGTGCCGCCGCCCGAGGCCCCGGAGCGCCAGCCGCCGCCCAGCCGGGACGTCGGCCGGCAGATCACGGACCTCACCGCGGAACTCGACGACGACCAGCGGGACCGGCTGCTGCGGGCGGCCCTCGCGATGGCGGAGGCAGCCGTCGCACCCCTGGTGGCCCGGGCTGCCGACAACGGCGAACCGGCTGCTCTCGCGGCGCTGCGGGCCTGGCTGGCCGATCCGTCGCCGGTGACGCTCGCCGGTGTGCGGGCCGAACTGGAGGCCGACGACGGCAGCTGGTATGTCGACCCGTACCTGCCGAAACTCGACGTGGTGTTCGACTGCCTGCGGGCCGTGGAGCGCAACGATCTCGACTATGCGCTGCGGACCGGTGTCCGTACCATCGCCGAAGCCGCCCGCCTGGACCCGGACGCCCGCCGCACCGACCCGCGTCGCGGCCCGCTGGTCGCCCAAGTCCGGGCTCGCCGCTCCGCCGAGGAGGCGCTGCTGTTCGCCGGGCGGCTGATCCGGGCCGGGGCCGATCCGCTGCCGCCCGCACCGCCCGGGCCGATGTTGCGGCCCGGCGAGGATCCGTTCGAAGCCCTGCGGGAGACGCTCCCGGTCGCCGAGTGCCGCCGGGCGGGCCAGGTGGACTGGTTGCGGCTGCGGATGCTGCCCGGGGAACGGGCGGTCTACCTGGCAGGGCTGCGGGCGGCGGTCCCCGGGCCGGCCGTCGACGACGAACGCCTGCCGGGGATCGCCGAGCACCTGCTGAGCCAGTACGCCGGGCAGGCGCTGCGCCGCTGGCAGGCCGCGTTGTGGGTGCCGCCGTTCCCGGCCCCACACATCCCGGCCCGGCCGGATCGGCCGGACAGCCGGGCGCCGACCACCGAGGAGCTTGCCGACGGATTCCGGACCTACACCGCCGAGGGCCGGGAACTGATCTGGGCGCACGGCCTGCGGACCGCGAAAGAATGGCTGGCGGTGATCCGCGCAGGCGGCGGCCACCACGCCTACACGAGAAGCACCGACGAGGCGGTCCTCGAGCTGTCCCGGCGCCGGCCGCAGAATCCCGCCGACGCCGGCGACTGCGCGCGGAACCTGGAGCGGGCGATGCGGCACATCACCGAAGAACGAATCGCCCGCTGGCACGTGGACCTGGCCGCGGCGGCCTGCGAGGGTCGTGCCCCGGCCGCGCCGTCACCGTTCCCGATCCTGGAGGGGAACCGATGAGCCGCACGCGGGAACTGTTCGAGAGGTTTCGCACCGAGGTCCGCGACGACACCGCGTGGGACAGCGAGTTCACGCCCTCGCCGTACCATCCGGAAGGGAAGTTGATCGAATTTCTCGACGGTGTGCCGTTGGCCGAGACGGTGCCGCTGCTGCTGGACGCGCTGGCGGACCCCGAGCTCGGTTTCTGGGCCTGCTCCGGGCTGGAGCGGGTGGGGCCGGAGGCCGGTGGCACGGCAGTGACGGCCCTGACCGAGCTGATCGTCGCCCGGCGGGAGCCGCTCGGGATGGCGGCGGCCGCACTCGACGCGATCGCGCCGGAACGTGCCCGTGAGCTGGGCGTGCATCGCCTGCCCGAGGTGATGCCGTTCATGATCGGGCGGTACGTGTCGGCGGGTGTCACAGCGACCGCCGGATACCTCGAGTGGTTCGTCGCAACGCAGGCCGACGATGATGTGGTCCGGCTGTTCGGCGACGTCCGGATACACCGTCGGCTGGTTCACGACTGCCCGCCGCCGCTGGCCGCCCTGCTGCTCGGCCTGATCCGCGGTGGCCGTGGGGTGCCGCTTCGGCGGGTGGCGGCCGAGTTCCTGGCACTGTCGGGCGCGGCCGGTGTCACCGGGGAACTGATCGGGGCGCTGTCGGTGGGTGGTCCGTTGCCGCCGCTGGTGGTGGAGCGGGTCGCCGCGCATCCGGCGAGCGAAGCACTCGTGCCGCGGCTGATCGACCGGCCCGGCCATGCCGACGGCCTGGGCCGCCTGGTCGCCCGGCGCCGGTGTGCGGGGCTCGGCACCGATCCCGCTCAGTTGCGAGCGTTCCTGACGGATTCCCGGGACTCCGGTGTCGCCACGGTGATCGCCGAGCTGCGCGACGAGTCGATGCTCGTCCACCTGCTGCCCTTCCTGGGGGTGCCACGTGAGCACGAGGCGGCCCTTCGCGCCGTCAGCTCCTTCGGCGACCGGGGCCGGGTGCTGCTCGCCGAGGACCAGCGGCGGGAACTCGACGCGTACGAGCGGTATCGCACACCCGATTTCTGGCTCGGCTCCGGCGACCGGGAGTTCGTGCAGGGACGGATCGAGCCGTACGCGTTCGCCGCCTACGGTGACGCGCTGCTGCTCCGGCCGTCGGCGCATGCGGCGTTCCAGCTCGCGTGGATCGACCGGGCCTTCGGTGTCCCGATCACCGCCGACCGCGTCGACTGGATCCGGGCGCTCGGTTTCACCGACGAGGCGTTCCTGACCGAACTGGCCGAACCGGTCCGGCGGCCTCTGGATGGTCCCCGATTCGTCTGGGAGCGCAGGGACGACCCGGCCCGCAAGGAGGCGGCCGGCCTGCCGCCGGCGGAAGCCGCGAAGGTCCATCTCGAACGCGTCGGACAGGCGGTCAGAACCGTGCCGCCCGCCGACTTCGGTTTCGTCAGCGGGTCGTGACCGGCGCGGGGATAGAGTGGAGAGTGGAGCTCACTCATCAGCAGATCTTCGAGCGGTACCTGTACGCCGGCGCGATCACCCGTGACCCGGACGCGATCGCCGCGATGTTCACCGAGGACGGCGTCCTCGAAGCGCCCCTCGTCGCCGCGGGTCATCCGCTTCGCCACCTGGCCGGGCGGGACGCCATCCGGGCCGGGACCGCCGCCTACCACACCCGGCCGGCGCCGCCGGGCACGATCGACATCGAACGGACCGCCTACGTCCTGCACGACACCGCCGATCCGGCCGTGTTCATCGCCGAGATCGATGTCGTCCTGGCGCAAGCCGACGGCACCCGGACGACGATGTCGCTGGTGCAGATCTTCCGGCTGCGCAACGGGCGGATAGCCGTGCTGCGCGATTATTTCTCGGAACCCGAGCCGGAGCCCGAACCCGCCGCGGGCTGACCGAATTCGATCTCGACGAGCGGGCTTCCGGCGATCCAGCTCTCCAGGGTGCCGCCGTCCCAGTCCAGGGCCGGCACGATCTCGCCGAAGATGCGGACCCGCTCGTCGTGGTCGGTCACCGGGCGTCCCCGTACCGCCAGATCGAGATTTTTCAAATGCACCGTGAAAGCGGGCTGGGCGAGCACGTTGGCATACCAGTCACGCGAACCCGGGGTGCCGGTCAGCCAATAGCGGCCGGCCGCCTGGTAACGCCATGTCTCGATGCGGCGCGGCTGTCCGCTGCGCCGCCCGATCGTGGTGATCTCCACGGTCCGCTGCCGATCCAGTGCCTGCCATGCCTCGTCCGTACCGGTCATCGGCCCATCGTGCGACCTCAACCGGACTTCAGGTCAAGGGTCAAGGGTCAGCGGTTGATGATCCGGGACAGGCCGGCCACCACCGCGGTGGTCAGCACCCAGCCCATCACGACCAGCACGGCCGCCACGTACTGCGCGGCGCCGGCCGGTTTCCAGGCCGTGTCGTGGCCCAGATTGATGATCGGCAGGAGCAGGTCCAGCGCGTACAGGGCGGCCGACGGCTCCGGGGCCTCGGCCGGGTTGCGCGGCGGCGGTGGCCAGGCGGTGAACGCGGCCGCGCCGAGCGCCCAGAAGACGAGCAGCCAGAGGCCGGCCAGCCAGGTGCGGTAGCCGTACCCGACCAGGCCGTCGAGCAGACAGCCAGCGATCCGCCCGGGCAGGCGCAGGGTGGCCCGGCGGCGGCGCTGCCTCTCCAGCAGCACCCGGCGGGCCTCGACGTCCTGGCCACCGCGGCGGTACGCGTCGGCGAGCTGCTCGTACGGCTGTGGCATGTAGCCGTCCGGGCTGCGGCGCAGCCACTCCAGCCGGCGGCGGACCGGCACCGTGACCACCGCGGCCGGACCGGGCCGCCGACCCTTGAACGATCGCGCGATCAGCAGCCGGTACGTGCACCCGACCAGGTCCAGCCGGGCCGGCCACACCGCCGGGTCGTCGAAGAGGGTCTCGACCCGCAACCCGGACAGCCGCACCCGCCCGACCGGCGCCTCGGCGAAACACAGCCACACACTGTCGGCCTTTCCACCGCCCAGATGCAGTGCCCACCCGTCCGGGGCGGTCAGTTTCGCACCGACGAACCAGAGCTGACCACCCACCTGAACATGGATCAGAAGCAGATCACCGTGTACGTCGAACCCGTCCCCGGCACGCAGGTTCCCGCCGACCACCAAGCGGTCACCGGCGACCGCCCGCTTCGACGGGTTGCGCAGGACCGCCCCGTCGAGCACCAGGCTCCCGCCCACCTGGGCGCCGTCGAGCCACAGCTCCCCGGCCGCGTGCAGGCCGGCGCCGAGCAGGCTGCCGCCGACGGTCAGCCGGGCCGCGGCGAGCGCCCGGCCGGACGGGTTGTCCAGGCGGGCCCGCTCCAGGACGAGGTCACCACCGACCCGGGCGTCACACAGGTCGACCGGACCTTCGACGGCGCAGCCGGCCAGGCTGACGTCACCCCGCACCGCCACCAGCCGGGCCCGCAGCCCGCGCAGCTCGCAGCCGGTGAACCGCAGATCGGCCGGCTGCGCGCCGGAGAAGTCGACGGCCTCCTCGAACCGGCAGTCACGGAACCGCACCGGCACCGCGATCTCGGCGTCGGTGACGTCGACCGGGCCGGTGATGGTGGCGCCACGCAGCCGCAGCGCCGCCCGCGGATGCTCGGCCCGGTCGACGGGCCGGCACAGCAGGCCGGCCACCACCGCGCCGGGCAGGGGCGGATCACCCGCCGAGAACTCGATCTCGGCGCCGGCATGGAACGCCGCCCGGACCCGTCGCTCCACTGCGGACATTCGCGCCATACCGCGATGCTGTCACATCGGATCACGCCGGGCTGTCGGGCCGGGACTCCTCGAAATCCGCGCTGATCACCCGATGCGCCGGATTCGCCAGCGGCAGGCCGGCGAGGTGATTCTTCAGCCTTCGGGCCATCGGCAGAAAGGTCGCCAGGGTGAATCCACCGGACACCACAGCGCCGAGGATCGGGACGGCTTTGGAAATGGAACGGGCGAATGTCTGTTTCGCCATTTCCACCCCGAGGTAGGCGGCCACCTTCGCCACCACCGGGTAGACCAGGCCCTTGGTGATCGACTCCCGCGACGGCTCCTCGGCGAGCAGGCCGGCGACCCTCTCCACCGCGTCGCCCGCCGGCCGGATCCCGACCATCACGCCGACGAGGAGGGTCAGCACACCCTCGGACGCCTCGTCGACGTCGTCGCCGAACAGGTCGGGCCAGCTGTAGAGATACGCCAGCTGCTGCGCGATCCGCAGCATGTGCCCGAAATACTGGGCCGCGTCGGCGGGCACCGTGGCCGGCAGGAACAGCAGGCCGGGCAGCCCGGCAGCGGCCGACAGCGCACTGGCCCGGCCCGCCTCGGAGTTGATCGACTCGTTCGCCGCCCGGTCGAGGAATTCACGGGGAATACCGGCCGCCGCGGGGCTCTCGTCGATGGCGCGGCGAATCTCGTCCTCGGTGCAGAAACGCTTCAGGGCATCCCGAAGATATGCGGCCCGGTCGATTCGGACGCCGGGCAGTTTCGCGGCGCCCACCAGTACCTGGCTCTGCGCCATTTCACTCCCGCTCACGGCCAGGAATCTACAGCGCGGTGACAACGGACGATAGGATCCGCCGCGGGAGGGGCTCCTTGAGACGTACGCTGCTGCTTCTGCTCGTCCTGCTGGCCGGTGGCGCCTGGCTGATCGCCGGAGCCGGCGACGGCCTGCGCCGGGAGCACGTCACCGCGGCCGGGGTGCCGCTCGACGTGGTGCACCCGGCAGCCGGCGGCCGCCGTCCGGGTGTCGTCGTGGCGCACGGCTTCTCCGGGTCGGCCCGGCTGATGGCCCCGTTCGGTGACACCCTCGCCGCCCGCGGCTACCCGGTCGTGCTGCTCGACCTCGCCGGGCACGGCGCCAACACCCACCCGCTGCCCGATCAGACCGCGAGCACCGAGAACTCCACCGAGGCCCTGCAAGCCGACCTGGCCGCCGCGGTGGCGTACCTGCGCTCGATGCCCGACGTCGACCCGGCCCGGATCGCGCTGGTCGGGCACTCGATGGGCGCGGGCGCCGTCACCAGATACTCGGCCGCCCACCCGGACGTCACCGCGACCGTGGCGATCTCCCTGCCGAGCGCGGTCGCCGCCTCCGCCGAACGCCCGGCCCGGCTACTCACCGTCGTCGGCGGCCTGGAGTTCCCCGGCTTCCGGGAGGCCGCCACCACGGTCGCCGCGCAACGTGCCGACCGCGCGGTCCGGGTCATCCCCGGCGTCGAGCACATCACCGTCCTGTACGCGCCGGCCACCCATCGGGAGACGGTCGCCTGGCTCGACCAGACCTTCGGCGGGCCACTCGACAGCGCCGCGATCCCGTTCCCCGGCCGCCGTCTCGCCGGGGCCGCCCTGCTCGGGCTGGCCTTCCTGATCGGCTTCCACCCGCTGGTGGCCCGGATCGGCGTCGCACGTCCGGCGACACCACGGGGGACGCTCCGCACCCGCGTCACGGTCACGGTGGTCGCGACGGTTGCGGCGGCGGTCGGCGCGGTGACCGCCCGGCTCCTGCCGACCACGCTGCTGCCCCTCGCGATCGCCGGTTACGTCACCGTTTACGCAGCCGTCACCGGCACGATCCTGCTGCTGTACGACACCAGGCGCGCCCGTGCCGACAATGAGGCAGCCACGAGCGCCCGCGGCGGGAACGAGGCAGCCGGGCACGACGGCATCCCTGACGAGGCAGCCAGGAACGACGGCGCCCTTGACAAGGCGGCCGGGCACGACGGCGCCCTCGACGAGACGGCCAGGCACGGCGGCGCCCTTGATGAGGCGGCCGGGCACGGCGGTGTCCTTGATGAGGCGGCCGGGCACGGCGGTGTCCTTGATGAGGCGGCCGGGCACGGCGGTGTCCTTGATGAGGCGGGCGGGGATGACCGCTCGGCCGGGGCGGGGCTCGGCCGGGGCCGGCTCCTGCTGGTGCTGCCGTATGCGGCGATCGCGATCGCCGTACCCGTGCATCTGGGGTTGACCCATGCTTTGCCTGTCGGGGACCGCTGGTGGCTGCTTCTGATCATCTGGGCGGCGTTCGCCCTGTTCGCCTACGCGGCCGAACGTGTCACCGGCGGCGACCCGATCGCCCTGCTCGCGGTCGCCGCGGTCTTCGTGGTCGTGCTGGCCGCCGCGGCCGTCACCGGGCTGACCCACGGCTTCGTGGTGCTGGTGCTGTTCCCGCTGATCGGCCTGCTGCTCTGGCAGACACTGTGGAGCTTCCTGCTCAACCGGCGTTCCGCGCCCACCTGGCTGACCGCCCTGACCGGCGCCCTCGTCGTGACCTGGCCGCTCGCGGTGACCCTGCCACTGGTCGGCTGATGAAACCCATTCAGAGCCGGCCCACTCACGGCTCAGACCCCCGGGACCCGCTTTCGCTGGCCCCGCCCCGCCCGAAGACAGCGGGCCAGAACCGGCCACAACCGCCCGGCTAGCCGCCACAGCTGTCAAACGCGCCCCCGAACAGCGGCCAGAACCAGCCAATCCGGCGCGTCGAACGCCACCGGCGGGCAGCGCCGCAGCGATGACAGGAGCACACGTTGGCGTTGCGTGTGCCCGGGTCGTCGTCCCAGCGTGGCTGAACGCCCACGATCAGCCGTGCGTGTGCTCTCGTCCCTGCTCGGGCGATGACCAGCGCACGCAAACCGCCAACGTGTGCGCTGGTCAACGTTGCCGGCCCACGCCACCCACAGCAGCCGACCCCGCAGAACGAGCCACAGACCGCCAGCCGTCGCCCAGCACGGTAATGCCGCCCGCATTCCAGCGGTCAACGACGGCCGGCGGCCTCAGCCGTCGCTGAACACGGCAAAACCGCCCGCATTCCCGCGCTCAGCGACGGCCGGCGGTCCCAGCCGTCGCTGAACACGGTAAAACCGCCCGCATTCCAGCGGTCAGCGACGGCTCGCGGTCCCGGCCGTCGCTCACACAGGAAATACCGCCCGCATTCCGGTGCTCAGCGACGGCTCGCGGTCCCGGCCGGGAACAGACGGCAGATCCCGGCCACGGAGGCTCTGAATGGAGAGCTTTCGAGGTCCCAGCCTCCTGTCGATCTTGTGGAGTGGCGTGACCGAAGTCGACAAGATCTGTGGCAGGGCTGGCAGCGCACAGCAGTGTGGAGGTTTAGGGGGTGGGGCGGCCGGCTGGGGTGGACTCCTCGAAGAGCAGGAGGGTGCGGGTGCTCACCACTCCGGCCATGCCCTGGATCTCGTCGAGGACCAGGTGTCGCAGCTCGGTGTTGTCGGCCACCCGGACCAGCAGGATCACGTCGAAGTCGCCGCCGACCAGCCCGATGTGCACCACCCCGGGCAGGGAACGCAGGCGGCCCAGCACCTCACGCCAGTTCGCCTGCTGGAGGTTGAGCGTCACGTAGGCGGCCGTGGTCAGGCCGGCCGCGACCGGGTCGACGTCGGCGTGGAAACCGCGGATCACCCCGTCCTGCTGGAGACGGGCGACCCGGGCGTAGGCGTTGGCACGCGAGATGTGCAGCGTCTCAGCGAGCGTGCGCATGGACATCCGCCCGTCCCGGCCGAGTTCGGCGAGGATCCGCCGGTCGGTGTCGTCGATCATGCGGCCACCAGCCTTTCCGGCCACGCCCGGCCGCCCAACCCCGCGGGAACGTGCGTGGCCACCTGTCTTCTCGGGTGGGTCGACGGCGGCCGGGGCGAAGACGATCGGCCCTGGAAGACGGCCCTATGCGAAACAATATCTCGTCTTTTCCCCGCCTATGGTGATCGTTTGGCAAGCTGGACACAATTCCTGCATGACACGTGACGCAGCTCTCCTGCTGCCGTCCACGGAGCCGGTGACGCTCATCGACCCGGACGGCCACCCCGTTCCGCACGTCGGCCACGATCTGCCCGACCCTCAGGCACTGGTGCGTGCGTACGCCGCGCTGATCTCCGCCCGGCGTTTCAACGACCAGGCGAACGCCCTGGTCCGCCAAGGCCGGCTGGCCGTCTATCCGTCCTCGCACGGGCAGGAGGCCTGCCAGGTCGCCTGCGTCCAGGTGCTCGGCGACGGCGACTGGTTGTTCCCCACCTACCGGGACAGCGCGGCGATCGTGGCCCGCGGTGTCGACCCGGTGCAGGCGCTGACCCTGCTGCGCGGCGACTGGCACAGCGGCTACGACCCGCACGCCACCCGGGTCGCGCCGCAGGCCACGCCCCTGGCCACACATCTGCTGCACGCGGTCGGGGTGGCGCACGCGGCCCGGCTGCGCGGCGAGCCGACAGTCGTGATGGCGGTCTGCGGTGACGGCGCGACCAGTGAGGGCGACTTCCACGAGGCGCTCAACTTCGCTGCGGTCTTCCGTACCCCCGTGGTGTTCTTCATCCAGAACAACGAGTATGCGATCTCGGTCCCGCTGGCCCGCCAGACGGCGGCGCCGTCGCTGGCGCACAAGGGCATCGGGTACGGCGTGGCAGGCGAACGGGTCGACGGCAACGACGTCGCCGCCCTGCTGAAGGTGCTCGGCGCCGCCGTGGCGCGGGCGCGGGCGGGTGAGGGCCCGCAGCTGGTGGAGGCGCACACCTACCGGGTGCAGGCGCACACGAACGCCGACGATCCGGGTCGTTACCGTTCCGCCGACGAGGTGACCCCGTGGCTGGCCCGCGACCCGATCACTCGGCTGGAGACCTATCTGCTGGGGCGCGGGCTTCTCGACGATCAAACCTCGCGGGGGTACGCCGAGCAGGCCGAACAGTTGGCCGAGCGGATGCGGGCGGGCCTGAACGAGGAGACGTCGGCCGACTACCGGGACCTGTTCGCGCACGTCTACGCGCAGCCCACCCCGCAACTGCGGGAGCAGCAGGCCCTGGTCGCCGACGAACTGTCCCGTGAGGAGGTCAGCTGATGCCGGAGAAGATCACCATGGCCACCGCCCTGAACCGGGCGATGCGTGACGCGATGCGCGCCGACCCGTCGGTGGTCGTGTTCGGGGAGGACGTCGGCCCGCTCGGCGGTGTCTTCCGGGTGACCGACGGGCTGTCGGCCGAGTTCGGCGAGCAGCGCTGCTTCGACACGCCGCTCGCCGAGTCGGGGATTCTCGGCATGGCGATCGGGATGGCGATGAACGGGATGCGCCCGGTCGTGGAGATGCAGTTCGACGCGTTCGCGTATCCGGCGTTCGAGCAGCTGGTCAGCCACGCGGCGAAGATGCGCAACCGCACTCGCGGCCGGGTGGAGGTGCCGCTGGTCATCCGGGTGCCGTACGCCGGTGGGATCGGCGGGGTCGAGCATCACTGCGACTCGTCGGAGGCGTACTACGCGCACACGCCGGGCCTGCACGTCATCGCGCCGTCGGATCCGGCGGACGCGTACGGGCTGCTCCGCGAAGCGATCGAGTCGGCCGACCCGGTCGTCTTCCTGGAACCGAAGAAGCTGTACTTCTCGAAGGTCGAGGCGGATCTGACGGGTCAGGCGCCGCCGATCGGCAAGGCGGTGGTCCGCCGGCCGGGCACCGACGCCACGCTGATCGCCTACGGCCCAGCGGTGCCGGTGGCGCTGGAGGCGGCCGAGGCGGCCGCCCAGGAGGGCCGCAGCCTGCAGGTGGTCGACCTGCGCTCGATCGTGCCGTTCGACGACGAGACGGTGTGCGCGGCGGTCCGGTCGACCGGGCGGGCCGTGGTGGTCGCCGAGGCGGCCGGGTTCGCGAGTGTGTCGTCGGAGGTGGTGGCCCGTGTGACGGAACGCTGCTTCCACTCGCTGCACGCCCCGATCCGGCGGGTCACCGGTTTCGACATCCCCTACCCGCCGCCGAAGCTGGAGCACGTCCATCTCCCGTCGGTCGACCGCATCCTGGACGCCGTCGACGAGCTGCAATGGGAGTACGCGTGACCGCCCCCGCCCGCACCTTCGTCCTCCCGGATCTCGGCGAAGGCCTGACCGAGGCGGAGATCGTCCGCTGGCTCGTCGCCGAGGGCGACATCATCGTCGTCGACCAGCCGATCGTCGAGGTGGAGACCGCCAAGGCGATGGTCGAGGTCCCGTCGCCGCACGCCGGCCGGGTCGCCACCCGGCACGCCGCCGAGGGCAGCACGCTCGACGTGGGCGCCCCACTGATCACGGTCGCCGTGGAGAAAGCGGATCCGGCCACCGCGGAAAAAGCGGATCCGGCCGCCGTGAAGAAAGCGGAGAAAGCGGATCCGGGCGCCGCGAGCGAGACGGCCGCGGCCGCGACCTACCGCGAGGAGGAGCGGGCCGGATCGGGCAACGTCCTCATCGGGTACGGAACCACGCCCGGCCCGGCCGCAGCCGCCCGGCACCGCCGTCCCCGCAATTCCCGGCCGGCCGCTCCCGAGCCGCCCGCCCGCCCGGCCGCGCCGAAGGTGGCGTCGCCGCTGGTCCGGCGGCTGGCCCGGGAGAACGGCGTCGACCTGTCCACGCTCCGGGGCACCGGCCCGGGCAGCGTGATCACCAGGCAGGACGTCGAGGCAGCGGCCCGGACCAGGCACACACCGGCGGCCCCGGCGAGTGAACCGGCGGCCCGTCCCGCGGTGGCGCACAGTGGAACGACGACGTCCGCGCACGCCGGTGAGCCGGCGGCCGGGAGCGGGGAGCGGCGGGTTCCGCTGAACGGGTTCCGGAAGCAGGTGGCGGCCGTTCTCAGTCGCAGCCGGGCCGAGATCCCCGAGGCCACGGTGTGGGTGGACGTCGACGCGACCGCCCTGTGGGAGCTGCGCGAACGCGGCCGCGGCAAACCCGGCGCGCCGGGCCTGATGGCGTATGTGGCGCGGTTCACGGTGGCCGCGCTGCGAGAGTATCCGGTGTTCAACGCCCGCCTCGACACCGAACGGCAGGAGATCGTCGAACTCGACCGGATCAACCTCGGCATCGCCGTGCAGAGCCCTCGCGGTCTGGTGGTTCCGGCGGTGACCGGCGCCGGGACGATGACGGCGACCACCCTGGACGTGGCGATCCGGGACGTGACGGCACGGGCGCTGCGCGGCGAGTCGACACCCGCCGAACTGTCGGCCGGGACGTTCACGCTGAACAACTACGGCGCGTTCCGGGTCGACGGCAGCGCGGCGATCATCAACCACCCGCAGGTGGCCATGCTCGGCGTCGGCCGGATCATCGACCGCCCGTGGGTGGTGGACGGTGCTCTGGCCGTACGAAAGATCGCGCAGTTGTCCTTTGTCTTTGATCATCGGGTGTGTGACGGCGGCGCGGCGGCCGGTTTCCTGCGTTCGGTGGCCGATGCGATGGAGGATCCGTCGTCGGCGCTGGCCCGGCTGTGACCTGTTGATCCCGGCCCGCACGACGGGCCGGGATCACAGTTTCTCGGCGCAGGCGTAGCCGCCCTCGGGGACGCCGAGCACGGTGGCGCCCAGGTTGAACGCCTCGTCGGTGCGCTCGACCGGGCACTTGCCGCCGATCTGGAAGATCTTGTAGTTGGGTTTGTCGCCGGAGCCGTCGCACGGGGCCTCGGCGACGTTCTTGCCGTCGCCGTGGAGGCAGTCGCCGACCTCGATGATGCCGCCGCCCATGCCCGGGTCGCCGGGGTGCGGCGGTTTCAGGTTGCGGGCGCAGACGTAGGTCTGCGAGGTCGCGCCGGGCAGGCTCACCGCCTGGTCGGTGCCGGGCGGGCAGTCCGGTTTCAGGGTGAACCGCTGGTTGCCCTCGGCGTGGCTGACCTTCGTGACGGTCGCCTGGGCGTCGGGGTCGGTGCAGGCGACCTTGGTCCAGCCGCCGGCGAACTGCGTGATGCAGTCCGACTCCTGCCACGGCCCCGGCAGGTATCTCCCGGACTCGGCCGGCGAATCCGCCGCGGAGTCCGAATACTCCACCCGGACCCCGAAACTACAACCGGACAACAGCATCAGCAGTACGGCGACACTCGCTGACCAACGCATCGGTTCCTCCCGATCGTCACACCCGAGAGCTCCCCGCCAGGCTATAAAGCCCTGTCGATGCCGATCATCGCGGCGGCGCGGGCCAGCAGCAGCGCCTCCGTGACTTCATGTTCTAAGGTCACGTCCATGTCAGCTAAACGTGGACTCATGTTCCAGGCCCTGGCCACCGTGCTGGTGGCCGCCCTCTCCGTGCTGGCATGGGCCGTCTTCCTCGGTCCGGGCAACTCCTACGAGGTCGCGCAGGTCGCCGCCTGCGGGCTCGCCCTGCTGGTCCTGCTGGCCGCCGCCGTGCTGGCCGGTGTCCACCCGGTGCTGGCGTCGGCGGCGCTGACGCTGGCGTTCACCGCCGCCTGGACCCGCAACGCAGCCGCCTCCGACACCACCGGCCTGTACGCCGTCGGCGCCCTCATGCTCCTGGTCGGCCTGACCGTGGGCTGCGCGATCGTGTCCGGCCTGCTGTCCGGTGTCCGGAGCCGCCGCCGTCAGCCGGCCTGAGCCGCCGCTCGCAACTGGGCCAGGACCAGCGGGTCGATGGCGCCGGCCACGATGCGTTCCTCCAGGTTCTCGATGCCGGCCCAGCTCGCCAGGACCTCGTCCAGGTCGGGGCCGGTGTGCCCGGCCTTCTCCAGCCTGGTGCGGACCTCGTCGGCGATGTCGCCGGTGAGCGGGATCAGCGTGGCCGGGTCGGGGCGCTCGAAGTAGAGGGTGTGCAACTCCAGCAGCCGGGCCAGCTCGGTGACCGGGTCCGGGTGGTCGTCGACGCGGAGGTCGGCCAGGACGTCACTGGTTCCGCCGTACCCCATGCCCTTCGCCACCACCAGCAACGCGGCGCTCTGCCGCCCACGCCGGTCACCGCCGGCCAGGTCACCGGCGCGAAGCGCGTCGAGCAGCCGGTACGGCAACCGCGACTGATCGGCGCCGGCCAGCCACGCGGCCTCCATGTCGGCGACCACCTGCGGCCCGGCCAGCATGTTGCCCTGGATCGCGTAGCCGTCCCCGGCGACCCCACCGGCCCACGGATGACACTGGTCGCCGGTGAACGTGGCGCCCGGACCGTCCACGCCGACCACGCCGACCTGCCGGTGCGTGACCGGTCCGCCGTCGCCGGCGATCAGCGCCTGGACCGTGCCGGTCGCGGTCACTCCGGTGCCGAGCAGCGTCAGGGCCTGCGGGCGGTAGGCGAGGTTCGCATACGACTGGGTGGCCACCGCGCCGACGTCGGCGAGAGCGGCCGGGACAGCCGCGCCGACCCCGAGGAACTTGCTGGCCACGGCCACGCCGTGCACGGTCCCGTCCGCGGAACGGGCGACGATCGAGAAGGTCATGCCGAGACGGTAGTACGCGGTACGCCCGTTCGAGGGAGCGGACCGGCGTTTCCGACGGGGTGGAGCGGCTGGCCTTTCTACGCTCGGCACGCTGATATTCGCAGGTGAACGGAGTGCTGTGCGCAAATCGACCTCGCCACGCCGGGTGCTGACGGTGCTCGCCGCCGGGGTGCTCGCCCTGGCCCTGACGCCGGCTCCCGCGCCGGCCGCGGACGCCGACTACTACGACGCGGCGCGTGGGCTGACCGGGGAACGCCTGAAGGACGCCCTGCACGGCATCATCTCGACCGGGGCGACGCCCATCACGTACGAGCGGGTGTGGGACGCCCTCAAGGTGACCGACGAGGACCCGGCCAATCGGGCCAACGTGATCCTGTTCTATTCGGGGTTCAGCCGGTCCAAGGCACTCAACGGCGGCAACGACGGCCAGTGGAACCGTGAGCACGTCTGGCCGAAGTCGCGCGGTCCGTTCGACACCGATCCCGGCCCCGGCACCGACCTGCATCATCTGCGTCCGGAGGACAAGACGGTCAATGGGGACCGGGGCCACCTGGACTTCGATGTCAGCGACAGGCCCTACGCAAGGGCGCCAGGCAACCGGTTCGACGATGACTCCTGGGAGCCGAGGAACGCGGTCAAGGGTGACGTCGCGCGGATGCTCTTCTACATGGCCGTGCGGTATGAGGATCGGGAGCGGGACCTGGAGGTATCCGAAACCGTCCCGTCCAACAGGCCGTCACGGCTGGGTCGGCTGTCGGTGTTGAAGGTGTGGCACGACCGGGATCCGGTGGATGCGTCCGAGCGCCGCCGCAACGAGATCATCTTCGAGCGGTACCAGCACAACCGGAACCCGTTCATCGACCACCCGGAGTGGGTCGACTCGATCTTCTGAGAGCGGATCCGCCGGCGGCCCGAGATCGGGGTCAGCCGGCGGATCAGCCGGCCCGAACCCGCGAAAGCCTTCTGAGCTGCGGGGATGACGGCCGGTTCGCCGAGCGGTGGTGGCCGCTGAACGTGAAGAGACTACGCGTTCAGATGATCACCGCAATCGGCAGGGGTCTTAAGTGATACGGAACACCTCGGTATCGAAGCCTGAGAACGCGGAAACCCCCGGTGCACGAACCGCACACCAGGGGTTTCCGAAGAGGCCGCGCCCAGGGACGGTCCGGGCCGGCCGAGCTGGAGGGATCAGCCGCGGTACGCGGTGTGCAGGGACTCGCTGTAGCGGCGGGTGGCGTCCTGGCGGCTCAGGATGGCGTCGATCTCGGCGGTCTCGGCGGCGCTGTGCCGACCGAGCATCAGGTCGAGTTCGCTGCGTTCCGCGGCGGTGCGGAAAGCGGCCAGCTCGTCGCTGAGGCGGCGGTGGGCGCGGCGCTCGGCGAGACGGTCGGCGACGGCCTTACGGGCATTACGGAGGAACTTCACGGCGAGACTCCTCGACGGATAGTGACGGGGACTCTGACGTGTTCAACGATCCTCCGGCCGTGCGTCATCCCCAAATCCACCAGGTAAAACTCCTGTGCGGAAAGTGATCGCCACCACCGGATTCCGGTAACCCGGGTCACTGTGCGTTGTGGATCCGCTGGTCAGGACGGGTTGGTGATCTCGCCCACGGGAATAACGGTCCCGACCGGCAGGGCCGACAGCAACTGGGTCCGGGAGCGCACACCGAGCTTGCGGTACACCCGGGTCAGCGTGGCCTCGACGGTCTTGACACTCAGGTACAGGCGGGTGGCGATCTCCCGGTTGCTGGCGCCGTCCCGCACCATCCCGGCGATCCGCAGTTCGGTCGACGTCAGGCCCTGGTCGGGAGTGCCTTCGGTACGCGCCAGCGCCCGCTCCGCCTCCAGCAGCCACGGACGGGCCTCGGCCGTACGGAAAAGGGTCGATGCCTCGCCGATCGCCTGCCGTGCGGCCGCGTATCGTCGCCGCCGGCGTTCGGCGCCGGCCACCACCAGCAGGGCGTGAGCCTGCTCGACGGGCTGCCGCAGCAGCTCGAAGTGCCGGGCCGCCGCGTTGGCCAGATCGGCCGCCGTGTCGGCCTGCCCGGACTCGGAGTTGACAATCGCCGCGGCCCGGTGCAGGTAACCGGTGAGCGCCGGGGTGCTGCCCAGCCGCTCGGCGGCCGCCCGGGCCAGCGCGAGCGTGGTCGCCGCCTCGGCGTGCTCGCCGAGGGACGCGAGGGCCGCGGCCAGGTCGGCGCGCCACCTGACGATCATCGGGTCGGAGCTGCCCGCCTCCGCCTCCTGGTCGCGCAGCTGCCGCAACGTGACCACGCCGGCCCGGGTGTCACCGGCCCGGACCTGTGCCTGGCCCAGCGCATGCAGCAGCCGGCGCAGGTAGAGGCTGTCGCCCTCCTGCTGCGACGACCTGATGCCGCGCCTGGCGAATCCGGCGGCCGCTTCCAGGCTGCCGCCGGCCAGTTCGGCGACCGCGGCGGTGTACCAGGTCGGCCCGGGGCTGAGGCCCGCCTCCTGTGCGGCCCGGACCGCGCGGTGGGCGTACCGCAGAGCCTCCTGGCACCGGCCCGCCCTGGTGGCCACCTCGGAGAGGCTGCGCAGCACCTCGACCCGGGCTTCGCCGACCCGGTCGTGCTCGGCGACCGCGAGCAACCGCAGCAGTTCTGCGCGGGCCTCGTCGAGCCGGTCGTCGAAGAGCGCGAACCGGGCGGCCATGTAGTGCGGGCCGTAGTGCAGCCAGTCGGGCGCCGGTGGGGCGGGCAGCGCCATCGCCCGGTCCAGGGTGTCCTGCCAGCGGTCCTCGCCGCGCACCCGCTGGAGCTGCGCCTGCATGGTCAGCGCCATCGCCTCGATCGTCAGGTCGCCACTGAGCCGGGCGGCCTCCTCGGCCCGGCGGGCCTCGTCGGCGCCGGCGTCCAGGTCGCCGACCAGGAACGCGGCCCAGGTCAGCCGCAGCCGCACCGGCGCCGCGAGCACCGGGTCGTCGCCGGCTTCGGCGAGCGCGGCGGCGAACGTCTCGCCCATCTCGGCGAGCGCCTGGCCGGCCAGGTCGAGCAGCACCAGCCGGGCCCGGACCCGGTGCCCGGCCGGGGCGTCGGCGGCCAGGACGGCCTCGGCGGCCCGGCCGGCCAGCGCCGGTGAGCCGCCGGTGATGGCCGTGCGGGCGGCGGTGACCAGCCAGTCGAGACGGTCCGCGGACCGGTCCGGCGGGCAGCGGTCGGCGGCGAGAAGGTACAGCTCGGCGGCGGTGCGTTCGGCGCCGCGCTGCGCGCAGCGGCCGGCCGCGGCGGCCAGGTCGGCGGCCACTGCGGCGTCCGGGCGGGCGGTGCGCAGCGCCTGCTGGCGAAGAGCCTCGACCGGGTCGTACGCGGCCGCGGCGAGCCCGGCATGGACACGGCTCCGGTCGGCCGCCGGAGTCTCCTCGGCGAGCACCTGGCCCAGCATCGGCGGCGTGAACCGGATCCGCTCCCCGGACACCTCGATCACCCCGGCGGCGACGGCGACCCGCAGCTCACGGGCGGCGTCGTCGCGGCCGGCGCGCAGCATCAGCCCGATCGTCGGCTCGGTGGCCAGCGCCGCGGTGAGCAGCGTCTCGGCCACGTCGGCGGGGAGCAGCGCGAGCCGTTCGCGGGCCATCTCGCGGACCGTCTCGGGCAGCGGGGCCGGCCGCCAGGACGGTCCGCGGGCGACGGCGCCGCCGAGCTCCAGGGCGAGGAACGGGTTGCCGCCGCTGGCCCGGTGCAGCTGGCTGGCGGTCCGGCAGGGCAGCCCGTGGGATTCGAGCAGGGCGGTCAGATCGTCCGGGGACAGCGGCGCAACGGCCAGCTCGACCGCCGGGGCCGGGCAGAGCCGGATGGCGCGGGACGGGCCGGGGCGGCGCTCGGCGGCGACCATCCGGACCCGGGCGCCTGGTCGCCGCCGCATGGCGAAACCGATCAGCTCGGCCGACTCGGGGTCGAGCCACTGGGCGTCGTCGAGGACGATCAGGACCGGCCCGGTACGCGCGCAGTGCGCCAGCAGCTCGGGCAGGACGAGCCGCCGGGCCAGGGCCGGCACGCCGGTGCGGGACGGCCGGCCCTGACGCATTGCGGCGAGCGAGTGCCGTGGCGCGGGGGCCAGGGCGGCGACCGCCTCGGCCGGGATCTGGCGGAGGAGGTCGGCGATCCCGGCGTAGGCCAGAACCCGCTCGCCCCGGGCCGGGCGCAGGCGCAGGACCAGCTCGCCCCGGGCCGTGGCCTGGTCGGCGACGGCGTCGAGCAGCGCGGTCCGGCCGATGCCGGGCGGGCCCTGCAGGGCGACCCCGCCGCCGGCGGAGAGCCGGGCGTCGATGGCCGCGAGCAGGGCCTCCCGGCCGTGCAGAGAGGGCACTTGGCTCTCACCCCCTAGATCTGAAGTGGTCAGCCTAGGAACAGAGACGCACACCCATCAATAAGTTCGCGGGTATGTCACACCTGGGTCATTTCGTGGCGGTCACCGAGGTCGCGGTGACCGATCCGTCGTCGGCGGTCGCCCCTTCGACAGTGATCGATTGACCGGCCTTGACGTCGGCGAGCTTGCCCTTCGTCGCGGTTTTGACGGTGGTCGATCCGTCGGTCTTCACGGTGACGACCGTGCCGTCCTCGGTCTCCACGTAGATGGTCTTGCCGTTGACCAGCTTGACCTTCCCGGTGGTGCCCACGGCGGCAGCCGTCGTGGTGCCCGCCGATCCCTGGCCGCCGAAGCCGCCGGGGGCGCCGCTGGCGCTCAGCCCGCCCGGGAAGTTGCCGCCACCTCCGCTTCCCCGCATCCCGCCGCTGGGGAAGCCGCCGGCCGCGCTGGTGGTGCTGGTCCCCCACTGCTTCTGCGCCTGCACCCCGCCGAGGAAGCCGCCCATCAGCAGCACCGCCACCCCGAGGCCGACGGTGCCCTTGTTCCACCACTTCTTCGGCGCGGCCGCCGCCAGCTCGGCGGAGAGGCCGTCGCGGTCCGGTTCGTCGATCTTGGTGATGATCGCGGTCTCGTCGTTCATCGTCGTCATTGCTGGGTCCTCACTCGTAGCGCAGCGCGTCGATGGGACGCAGGCGGGCGGCGCGGGCGGCGGGCAGGCCGCCGAAGAACAGGCCGATCGCGATGGACACGCCGACGGCGTACCCGATCGAACTGGGCACGATCACCGGTTTCACCCCGACGATCTCGAACTGGCTCCCGATCAGGGCGGCGGCCACCCCGAGGGCGCCGCCCAGCACACTCAACAGACTCGCCTCGATCAGGAACTGGGTCAGGATGACCCGGCGGGGCGCGCCGAGGGCCTTGCGGATGCCGATCTCCCGGGTCCGCTCGGTCACCGTCACGAGCATGATGTTGGTGATGCCGATGCCGCCGACCAGCAGGCTGATCGCGGCCACCGCCCCGAGCAGGGTGGTGAACGTGTCGGCGGTCTCGGTCTGGGTCTCCAGCAGCGAGGACGCGTTCTGGATCCGGTACGGCGTGCTGGTCGACGACGAGTCGACGTCCAGCTTCTGGTTGAGGATCGTGGACACCTCGGACTGGGCGGCGTCCACTTTGTCCGGGTCGGTGGCCTCCACGATGATCGAGGTGAGCGCGCCGTACCCGGTGAGCACCTGCTGCACCGCGGTGAGCGGGGCGACCGCGGTGTCGTTGGAGTCGTTGAAGCCGGTGGAGCTCTTCTCCGCCAGCACCCCGACGATGGTGAACAGCGCGCCGCCGACGGTGACCTGCTTGTCGATCGGGTCGACACCGGGGAACAGCTCCTCGGCGACGGTCTGCCCGATCACCACGACCCGCCGGCCCTGGTCGACGTCGTCCTCAGTGAACGCCGAGCCCCGCCCGACCGGGGTGGTGGAGGCGGCGAACCAGGACGGTGTGGTGCCGACGAAGGTGGCCACCGAGTGGTCGGTGCCCTCGTAGGTCATCGTCGCCGACGACGAGCTGACCACCGGCGACACCGACTTGACGTCCGGCGCCAGCTCCGGGTCGATCAGCGCGTCGGCCATGTCCTTGGTGAGGGCGGTGCTGCTGGATCCGCCGCGACCGGTGCTCATCACGGTGATGGTGTTGGTGCCGAGCGCCTCGATCCGGTCGCTGATCGTCTTGGCCGAGCCGTTGCCGACCGCGACGAGCAGGATGACCGCGGCGACACCGATCAGGATGCCGAGCATGGTCAGTGCGGAGCGCAGCTTGTTGGCCGACAGGCCGCGCAGCGAGAAACGGACTACCTCGAAGAAGTTCACTGGGAGTGTCGCCCTCCGGAGTACACCGCGGCGCGCCCGGCCGGTGGCTGATAGGAGTGGCCCGCCGGATGCGGGCCGACCGGCGGCAGGTGGATCGGCGACTGCCGGACGTCGGTGACGATCGCGCCGTCGACCAGGCGGATCAGCCGCTTGGCACGGGCGCCGACCTCGTCCTCGTGCGTGATGATCACGATGGTCCGGCCGGCGGTGCTCAGGTCGTCGAAGACCTGGAGCACGTCGTCGGTGGACTTGGAGTCCAGGTTGCCGGTGGGCTCGTCGGCGAGCAGCAGCGCCGGTTCGGTGACCAGGGCCCGGGCCACCGCGACACGCTGCTGCTGGCCGCCGGAGAGCTGGTTGGGCTCGTGACCGCCACGGTCGGCCAGGCCCACCACGTCGAGGGCCTCCATGGCGCGCCGGCGGCGCTCCTTCGGTTTCACCCCGGCGTACGCCAGCGGCAGCTCCACGTTCGCCACGGCCGTCGTACGCGGAATGAGGTTGAACGACTGGAAGATGAACCCGATGAGCCGGTTCCGGGCGAGCGCCAGCTGCCCGTCGGACAGCTTGCTCACGTCCACGCCGTCCAGCAGGTACTGCCCGGAGGTGGGGATGTCGAGCGCGCCGAGGATGTTCATCAGGGTCGACTTGCCGGAGCCGGACGAGCCCATGATGGCCACGTAGTCGCCGCGGTGCACGGTGGCGGAGACCCCGCGCAGCGCGTGCACCGTCGCCTCGCCCTGGCCGTAGATCTTCTTCAGGTCGGTGACCTGGAGCACCGGCTTGCTCATTGACGCCTCCCGCCGCCGCCGGGGGCCGCCCCGCCGCCACCGGTGAGGCCACCGCCGCCGAACCCGGTTCCGCCGCCCGGGAATCCGCCGCCACCCTGCTGGGTGCCGCTGCCCGTACTCGTCGAGGTGGTCTTGACGACGACCTGCTCGCCTGCGGTGAGCCCGGAGGTGACCTCGGTGGCGCTGTCGCCCTCCAGGCCGATCTCCACCGACCGGTTCTCCTGGACGCCGCCCGCGACCACGGTGACCGTGTGCCGGTTGCCGACCGAGGTGATCGCGGCCGCGTTGACCAGGACCACGTTCTCCTTGGAGCCGGTGGTGACCGAGACCGAGACGGTCTGGCCGACCTTGGCGCCGGTGGGCACCTTGTCCAGGGAGAGGGTGACGCCGTAGGTGACCACACTGTTGGAGGTGGTCGCGGACGGGTCGATGGCGGCGACCTTGGCGCTCTGCGAGGTGCCGCTGAGCGCGTTCCAGGTGACCGTGGCGACCTGGCCGTCCTTGAGGCTGGTGGCGTCCGCCTCGGCGAAGCTGGCCGACACCTGCATCTTGGTGAGGTCGGCGATCTCGACGAAGCCGCTGCTGCTTGACGATGTCGAGGAGCTCGACGAGCCACCACCGGCCGAGGAGCCGCCGCCTGAGGAGGAACCGGAGCTCGACGAGCTGCTTCCGGAGGCCGAGCCGCCGAGCGTGCCGTTGACCGCGGTGACCGTGCCGGCCATCGGGGCGGTCAGGGTGGTGCCCTCGACCGCCGCCTCGGCCTCGTCGACCGCGAGGTTCGCCTCGGTCACCTGGTTCTCGGCGTCGGAGGTGTCCGAGCCGGCGTCCTCGGCGCGGTCCAGGGAGTCCTGGGCGGCGTCCAGGTCGGCCTCGGCGGCGTCCAGTGAGCGCTGCGCGGCGGCCGGGTCGACCTTGGCCAGGACCTGGCCCTTCTTGACCTTGTCACCGACCTTGACGCTGATCGAGGTGACCGTGCCGCTGGTCTCGAAGGTGGCGCTGGCGGTGCTGGCGCTCTCCAGCGTGCCGTCCGCGGTGGCGGTCTTCGTCACCGTGCCCTGCTGGACGGTGACAGTTCGCTCGGAGGCCGTCGCGGCCGTCGCCCCGTCGTCGGTTCCGGAAAATGTCTCGTACACCGTATAGGCCCCGGCGACGAGCACTACGCCGATCACGGCGTTGACCACCAACGACGGGTGGCGGCTCAGACGTACCTTCATGGCGCACACTCTGGAGCTACGGGCTATGAGGAGCTTCGGCGCAACCTGGGAGCCACCTCAAAACCTCACACGGAGTCACCGACCGCAGGCAACGCCACACGGAACGTGGCCCCGCCGCCCGGGGTCTCCAACAGCTCCACCCGGCCGGCATGCTGCTGCACGATGGCCGCCACGATCGCCAGGCCCAGCCCGGAACCGCCGCCCTTGGCCCGGGAACGGCTCGAATCGGCCCGGTAGAGCCGCTCGAAGACGCGCGCCGCGTGCTCCGGCGGCACCCCCGGGCCGTCGTCACACACCGCGAGCACCGCGTCGTCGCCGTCCAGCCCGACCCGGACCGTCACCGTGGTGCCGTCCGGGGTGTGGCTCAGCGCGTTCGCCACCAGGTTCGTCACCACCTGCCGCAACCCGTGGTCGTCGCCCAGCACGGTGGCCGGTTCGAAGGTGTCCTCGAAGTCGCTGAGCCCGGCCAGCAGCACCTGACGGCCGGGCATCCGGGCGTGCGCGTCCCGGATGGTGTCCGCCGCGATCTCCAGCAGGTCGATCCGCCGCAGGTCGAGGGTGCGGTGCTGGTCCATCCGGGCCAGCCGCAGCAGGTCCTCGACCAGCACCGCCATCCGCGCCGACTCGGCCTCGATCCGGCCCATCGTCTCGTCCAGCTGCGGGCCGGGCGGGGCACCACCCCGGCGGTACAGCTCGGCCCAGCCGCGGATCGAGGTCAGCGGGGTACGCAACTCGTGCGAGGCGTCCGCGACGAACTGCCGCAGCCGGTGCTCCGAGGCGGTACGCGCGTCGACCTCCCCCTCGATCCGGGTGAGCATCGCGTTCAGGGCGAGACCGAGGCGGCCCGGTTCGGTGTGCGGGTCGGTGCCGGGGACCCGGCCGGACAGGTTGCCGCCGGAGATGTCCGCGGCGACCGCCTCCATCTCGGTGAGCGGCCGCAACCCGATCCGCACCACGAACGCGGCGCCGAAGGCCAGCGCGGTCAGTACCAGCATCAGGACGCCGGCGTCGATCAGCATCAGCTGCTGGGTGGTCTGCTCGACCTCGTCCAGCGACGTGCCGATCACCGCGAACGAGCCGCTGTCACCTCGTTCGACGGCGATCATCCGCCAGTCCGCGCCGTCGGTCGAGACCGTGTAGGGCGTACGCGTGACGGCCTGCGCGGCAGCCTCCTCCAGGGACGGCACCGCCGGGCGCACGTCGCTGGCGGTGTCGCTGCGGCTGGTGTCCAGCGTGCCGTCCGCGTCGATGAAGTAGATGACCTGGTCGGGGCCGATGACACGACCGCGGCCGCCGCGCGGGACGAAGCCGCCGTTCGGGCTGGGCGAGAACTCCGACATCGGCCGGCTGATCCCGATCAGCTGCTCGTCGATACGGTCTTCCAGGTAGCGCTGGATCAGCAGCACCCCGACCACGTTGGCGACGATCAGCGCCACGCCGGAGAGCACCCCGACGACCAGGACGAGCCTGGATTTGAGAGTCCAGTACCGCCACGGGATCAATCGTCGCTTCGGGGCAGCCTCAACGCGTACCCCACCCCCCGCACCGTGTGGATCAAGGGCGGATCGGTCTTGTCGATCTTTCGGCGCAGGTAGTAGACGTAGGACTCCACGATCCGGCCGTCGCCGCCGAAGTCGTACTTCCACACCCGGTCCAGGATCTGTGCCTTGCTGACCACCCGGCCCGCGTTGATCATCAGGTACCGCAGCAGGTTGAACTCGGTCGGGGACAGCTCGATCAGCCGGCCCGAGCGCCGCACCTCGTGCGCGTCCTCGTCCAGTTCCAGGTCCGCGTACCGCAGCACCCCGGTGTCCTCTTGCGGCTCCTCCGGCTGGCTGCGGCGCAGGATCGCGCGTATCCGTAGCACGACCTCCTCGAGACTGAACGGCTTGGTGACATAGTCGTCCGCGCCGGCTGACAGCCCCAGGATGCGATCCTCCACCGCGTCACGGGCGGTGAGGAACAGGACCGGAACCTGGTGGCCGGCGGCCCGCAGCCGCCGTGCCACCTCGATCCCGTCGACGTCCGGGAGCATCACGTCCAGGACGATCAGATCCGGCTCGAATTCCTGCACCGCCACGAGGGCGCCGTGTCCGGTCTCGGCCACGCGGACGTCGAAGGCGACCAGCCGCAGCGTCGCGCTGAGCAGCGCGGAGATGTTCGGCTCGTCGTCGACGACCAGGACCCGGAAGGGCCGGGCCGCGGCGTCAGTGAGGGTCACGGGACCTCGGGTTTCGGAAAGCACCGTACAGAACTATCAGCGTTTTCTTTGAATGACCTATGAACGGGTGGAGAGGATCCTGCCTTACCAGGACTTCGCGACCTGGTCGCCCTCGGTGATCCCGGAGGCGATCTCGGTGTACTGGTCGCCACGCAACCCCAGTTTGACCTGGGTTTCGACGCCGTCCTTGAGGACGGTGCCGCTGTCCCCGGACACATCGTGCACCGCCGTGCTGGGCACCCGCAGCACATCATCCTTGCTGCCGGTTGTCACCCGTACGTTGGCGCTCTGCCCGACGAGCAGCTCGTCCGGCGCGTCGTTGAAGGAGAGCACCACACCGAACCGGGTGAGCGTGCCGTCGCTGGTGCCGACCGGGTCGACCTGCACCACTGTCGCGTCGAACGTCTCGCCGGGCCGGTCGGCGAGGGTGATCACCGCTTTCTGGGTGACCTCCAGGTGGTCGGCGTCGGCCTCCGGGAAGTCGGCGCTGATCTGCATGTCGTAGATGTCGGCCAGGGTGATGAAGGTGGAGCCGGACTTGGCGGTGCTGCCCACCTTGCCGCTCACCGAGATGATCTTCCCGGCGATCGGCGCCTTGATGGTGGCCCCCTCCAGGTTCTCCTCGGCCTCCTCCAGCGCCACCTCGGCCGCGTTGACCCGCTGCTGAGCGCTGAGGATGGCGTCGCCGCTGCTGGAGCCGCCGCCGCGAGTCGAGCCGGAGCCGCCGGTGGACGACGTGGAGCAGGTCTTCGTGGCCGTGGCGCGCGGCTTCGACGTCGTCTTCGAGGGCGTCGGGGACGCCGTGGCCGACGGAGAAGCCGACGCCGATGGGGACGCCGAGACCGAAGCACTCGGCGAGACCGAGGTGTAGGCCGCCGCCACATTGCAGCCTTCGGACCCCGAAGAGGTGGAGGTGGCAGCCGACTCGGCTTCCTCGAGGGAGTCATAGGCGTCCGACAGGGTGGTCGAAGCGTCGTCGACCTTCTCCGCCGCGTCCGCGTCGTCGACGGTGGCCAGCACCTGCCCCGCGGTCACCGTGTTGCCGGCCCGCACCTTGATCGTCTCCACCTCGGCCGACACCGCGAACGACAGGCTCCGCGTCTGCGCCGCCTGCAACGTGCCGGTGGTGGCGACCTCGGTGGTCACCGCCCCCTTGTCGGCCGCGACGAGCTCGGCCGCCTTCGACTCCTCCTGCGCCGCGCCGGCCGTCAGCGCACGCACCACGCCGAAGGCGATCAACGCGAGCACGACGACCGCCACGGCGAGCCAGATCAAACGCCGGCGACCGGCCAGTGCAACACCCATGGTCGCCGAGTGTGGCGATCAGTCCTCGCCGCGGGCTCGGTCCTACCTGGGAGTTCGCTCGGAGCACCGAAACGTGTTCTTAGGTAACTCCTAGGATCGTCCGACCTTGTGCACAGGTGCGGCCGCTTTCCTTCACACGTCCCCGCACCAGTGCCGATTTAAGGAGATTCCCCGTGCCGGTGATCAGTTCGAAGGCGCCCCGCCGCGCCGTAGCCGTCGTCGCGGTCTCGGTCGCCATGCTCTTCTCGGCGGCGTGCGGCTCGGACGAGGCGACCACGGACAACAGCGGCACCACGGGCCAGAACGGCGGAGGCAACACGGCGTTCGCGGCCTACACCGAATGTCTCAGCAAGAACGGCGTCACCATCACCATGCCGTCCGGCGGTCCCGGCGGCGGCATGGGCAACGGCGGCGCCCGCCCGTCCGGCGCCCCGGACGGAGCCGGCTTCCCCTCGGGCGCGCCCGACGGGGTCCGCCCGTCCGGCCAGCCCCGGCCGCAAGGCAGCGGCGGCACCCGTGGTGGCGGCGGCTTCCCCGGCGGTGGCGGCGCCTTCAGCAAGCCCGAAGGTGTCGACGACGCGACCTGGACGAAGGCTCAGGAGGCCTGCGCGTCGCTGCGCCCGAGCATGGGCGCCGGCCGCGGCAACGGCGGCAACGGCAACGGTGGTGGCGGCCGCGGCGCGAACGCCGCCTACGAGAACTGCCTGAAGGAGAACGGCGTCACCGACACCGCGAACCCGGACACCTCCGACGCCACGGTCAAGAAGGCCGTCGAAACCTGCTCGGTCCTCAAGCCCACCGCCACCGCGGCCTCCTGAGCAGGCCCGACACCAGGACCCCGTGCCGGCATCGCTGCCCCCCGTCGATGCGATGCCGGCACGGTGACACGCGGCCGCCGGGCTGGTTGCCCACTCACCGCCGGACGCGCGGCCGGGCCGTGTCCAGCACGTCCTGAATCAGCCGGCGGTCGGTCCCGGCCATGAAGACCGCGTACTCACCGGCGAACACGTACCCCGACCAGGTGCCGTCCTTGCCCTGGTGGATGCCGGGCCCGTACGCCGGGTCGAACGTCGCCTCCAGGTAGAAGACGAGCCCACTGGTGACCCGGCACGCCGGCGCGCCGGCCGGTTGCCACCGCACGGCCTCGAACTCGCACTCCTTGGTATCCACCCGCACCCAGTCCCCGGGCACGTCCACCCGCACCCCCGAATACTCGATGGTCTGCCACCCGTCCGGCGCCCGAGACCCCGGGATCGTGGATGGCTGCACGGATGCGGCAGGCGCCGACGCGGACGGGCCGGTCACGCTGGGCCGTTCCGAGGTGCACCCGGCGGCGACCACGGCGAGAACGGCGAGGAACAGGGCAGCACGCGAAGCGCCGATGAAAGTCATGCTGTTTCCGACGCCCGCCGACGGGGCCGAGTTCCGATCAGCGCCCCTGCCCCGTCGGGATGATCACAACGCCGGTGTCCGGACCGCGCTCAGACCAGGACCGGCTCCCCCACCGCCTCGGCAGACGCCGGACGCCGGTCGAGGCGGAAACTGAGCAGCGCCAGCAGCAGCCCCGCAAACGACAGGGCGATGCCCAGCCAGGCCGACGCGAGATAACCCCACCCGGCCGCGATGACAGTTCCGCCGAGGGCGGCCCCGATGCTGTTGGCGATGTTCAGTGACGACTGGTTGACCGCCGCGCCCATCAACTGTGCCCCGGGCGCCACCGTGATCAGCCGCGACTGGAGCGCCGGAACGATGAACAGGCTGGCCGCCCCGACCAGGAACGCGCCGACCACCAGCCCGGCCGGATGTCCCGCGGTCAGCGCGAAGAACGCCACCGAACCGATCAGCCCGCCGAACCCGAACAGCACACTGCGCCGCAGGTCACGGTCGGCGGCCACGCCGCCGAGCGCGATGCCGACGGTCATGCCGAGCCCCATCGCCGCCAGCACCCACGGGATCGTCGACTCCTCGAGGCCGGCCACGTGCGTGGTGATCGGGGCGACGTAGCTGTTCACCGCGAAGAACCCGCTGGTGCCGACGGCGACGGCCAGGGCGACGAGCCAGACCTGCGGCGAGCGGAAGGCCTGCAGTTCGGCGCGAGGTGATCCGCCGGTCGGGGCATCCGTCGACGGTACGGTCGTGAGCACCGCGACCAGGCTGAACGCGAACACGGCCGCCACCGCCAGATATGCCGCCTCCCATCCGCGCGACTGCCCGAGCACCGTGATCAGCGGAACCCCGATCAGGTTGGCCGCGGTCAGCCCGCCGATGACGATCGACACGCCTTTGCCGTGGTTGCCCGGCCCGAGGATGGTGGCCGCGAGAATGCCGGCCGCCCCGAAGTACGCCCCGTGCCCGAGCGCCGCGACGAACCGGGCGGCCAGCACGAGCTCGAAGGTGGGCGCGAGCGCGGACGCGGCGGTCCCGGCCACGAACAGCACGAGCAGCCCGACGACGAGCCGCCGCCGGGGCACCCGGGTGGTCAGCACGGCGATGGTGGGCGCGCCCACGACGACCCCGAGCGCGTAGATCGTGATCATCCACCCGGTCTGCGCGAGCGCGTCCGGAACCGAGGCCGCATACGTCCCGGGCAGCAGGTCACGTGCCATGTCGGGAAGCAGCCCCATGGCGACGAACTCGGTCAGCCCGAGCCCGAACCCGCCCAGCGACAGCGCGATGAGCGCGGCCCAGCGGCGCCCGGAGTTCAGTGTGTCCACCCCCGCACCCTAGAACGTTCTAGTCCCATCGTGAATAGAACGTTCTAGTAATCACAGCCACCCGCCGGCCGTCGCCCAAAGCGGTATTGCAGTGCGTTTGACCACCGTGAGCGACGGCCGACCGGCAGGCCCGACCGCCAGCCGTCGCCTACGGCGGTATTGCGGTGCGTTTGACCGTTGTGAGCGACGGCCGGCGGTCAGGCCGGGACCGGCTCGGGGGCCGCGGCCGGGGTAGGCGCCGGGGCGGGACGCAGGCTGCGGAGCGCGAGCAGCAGACCGGCCGCGGCCAGGACGGCGCCGATCCACACCGGTGACACGTATCCCCAGCCGGCCGCGATGGCGGCGCCACCGAGGGCCGCGCCCAGGCTGTTGGCGACGTTGGCCGCGGACTGGTTGACCGCCGCGCCCATCAGCTGGGTTCCGGGCGCGGACTCGATCAGGTGCGACTGGAGCGCCGGCCCGATGAACGCGCTGGTCACCCCGACCAGGAACGCGGCCGGGAAGAGCGCGGCCGGATGGGCGGCGGCGATCCCGAAGACGACGACCGCGGCGACGACGGCCCCGAACCCGTACCTGATGGTCTTGCGCAGGTCGCGGTCGGCGGCCGCCCCGCCGAGCGCGATGCCGACGGTCATGCCGAGCCCCATCAGCGCCATCACGTAGGGCACGGCGCTGTCCGGCAGCCCGGCCACCTGGGTGGTGATCGGCGCGATGTAGCTGTTCACGGCGAAGAACCCGGCGGTGCCGACCGCCACGACGGCGGACGCCAGCCACACCCGCGGCGAGCGGAAGGCACGCAACTCGGCGCGCGGCGAGCCGCCCGGGGCGGCGGCGACGGTGGGCACGGTCGCGAGCACGGCCAGGAGGCTGAGAGCGAAGATCAAGGACACGATGAGGTACGCCGTACGCCATCCGTGGCTCTGCCCGAGGCTGGTGACCAGTGGCACCCCGAGCAGGTTGGACGCGGTCAGGCCGCCGAGCACGATGGCGAAGCCTTTGCCCTGGTTGCCGGGGCCGAGGATGCGCCCGGCCAGGATCGCGGCCGCGCCGAAGTACGCGCCGTGGGCGAGGGCCCCCACGAACCGCCCGGCCAGGACCAGCTCGAACGTGGGCGCTGCGACTGACAGCAGGGTGCCCACGAGGAAGAGCCCGAGCAGCCCGAGCACGAGCTTCTTCCGGGGCAGCCGGGCGGTGAGCGCCGCGATGGTGGGCGCGCCGGCCACGACACCAAGCGCGTAACTGGTGATCATCCAGCCGGCCTGGGCAACGGCGTCCGACGGCGCGGCGGCGTATTCGGCGGGCAGCAGGTCGCGAGCCATCTCGGGCAGCAGGCCCATGGCGGAGAACTCGGTCAGGCCGAGCCCGAAGCCGCCGAGGGAGAGCGCGAGCAGGGCGGCCCAGCGACGGCCGGGGGTGAGAGTGTCCACTCCCAGGATCCTAGAACGTTCTAGTTGCCATGTCGGTAGAACGTTCTAGTTGTCACACCCCGTACCATCGCGGCATGCGTTCAGGGGAGCGGCGGATCACGCTCGCCGACGTCGCGGCCGAGGCCGGGGTGTCGGTGGCGTGTGTGTCGATCGTGATGCGGGGCGCGCCGGGCGCCGGGGAGTCCACCCGCGAGCGGGTGCTGAAGGTCGCGCAGGAGCTCGGCTACCGGCCGGACAGCCGGGCCCGCCTGCTGCGCAGCGGCCGCAGCCGGCTGCTCGGGGTGGTCTTCGACGTGCGGCACCCGTTCCATCACGACCTGCTCACCGGGCTCTACGACGCGGCGGGCGCAGCCGGTTACCAGCTCACCCTGAGCGCGGTGACACCGAGACGCGGCGAGCGTACGGCCGTCGGCGACCTGCTCCAGGACCGGTGCGAGGCGATCGTCCTGTTCGGGGGCAACATGCGCTCGTCCGAACTGGCGTCGATCGCGGCCCGCCTGCCGGTGGTGGCGATGATGCGCAGCGCCCGCCGCAAGGACGTCGACGTGGTGCACAACGACGACGCGCTCGGCTCCCACCAGGCCGTCGACCACCTGGTCTCGCTGGGGCACCAGCGGATCGCACACGTGGACGGCGGCACCGTGCACGGCTCGGCCGAGCGGCGCGCCGGCTACCAGGAGGCGATGCGCCGGCACGGCCTGGCCGAGCACATCCGGGTGGTGCCGGGTGGCGCGGCCGAGGAGGACGGCGCCCGGGCCGCCGAGAAACTGCTGGTGGACCCGCCGACCGCGGTGACCGTGTTCAACGACCTGAGCGCCACCGGCCTGCTCGACGTGGTGCGCCGCAACGGCCTGAGCGTCCCCGGCGACCTGAGCGTCGTCGGTTACGACGACACCAGCCTGAGCCGCCTGGCCCACATCGACCTGACCACGATCGGCCAGGACATCGACGGCCTCGCCGCCCGAGCCATCGAACGCGCGGTGGAACGCATCGAGGGCACCCCGTCCGGCCCCCGGGCCGTGATCATCCCGCCCCGCCTGGTGGTCCGCACCACGACCGGCACCCCGTCCGGCCCGGCAGGCCGCTGATCAACTTCACACCTCACCGGCCACGGACTCCGTCACCCGAGCCGGATAGGCGATCCCGGCCGTGCTCGTCCCACAGATCGTGTGACGTTGCGGTTGCCCGGAAAGGTGCTTCAAGGCTTTCGCCGTGTCCGCGGTCAAACCTCTGCCGTGCGACGTTTTCCCGCCCAGCCTTCGGGCTGTCGCACCGGTCACGCACGCAACTGAGGCGCCCAGCCGATGACCGAAATATCCTATTCGCAATAGAATAGCGCCCCAGCCAGCCCTGTAGATCTTGCACGGTTCTCCACCTTCGCAGCGATCTTGCACGGTTCTTCACGTTTGGGAGTGGCTTTTCGTGCAAGATCCACTGCGCCGGGGAGATCTTGCAGCCTTCTTCCCGTCGGGACGCGCAAAAGGCTGCAACATCGGCGCGAGCGTGAAAACTCGTGCAAGATCCACGAGCGGCGAGCGGCGAGCGGCGAGCGGCGAGCGGCGAACGACGAATGGCGAACGGCGAACGGCGAACGACGAACGGCGAACGACGAGCGGCAACCTCACAAGGTCGCGGCAGGGAACCCAGACCTCGACCGCGAAGGGTGTTCTAGCGGCGGCGGGTGGCGACAGTCAGGTGGGTGCCGGCCGGGATTCGGACGGTGAGCAGGCGCGTGTCGGTGGCCAAGGTGTCCTCGACCCGCTGGACGGCTGCGCGGTGTTCGGAATCGGTGTAGCGGGACAGGTCCATGTCGTCGACGATCAGGACTCCGCCGGGGGCCAGGGCGTTCAGGGTCAGGTCGAGACCGGTCCATTTGCCGGCCACCGCGTCGGCGAAGATCAGGTCGAACCGGCCGAGCCCGGGCAGGAGGGCTGCGGCGTCGCCTTCGAGGATCTCGGTCCAGGACGGCCACGGCGAGTCCCGGAAGGCGGTGACCAGGACCGGGTCGAGTTCGACGGTGGTGAGGGTGGCGTCGTCGCGACCGGTCAGGCCGCTGGCCAGCCAGGCGGTGCCGATGCCGGCACCGGTGCCGAGCTCCAGGATTCGGCCGCCCGGCGCGACCCCAGCGGCGAGGACGGCGAGCAGGGGGCCAACCGGTTCTTCGCAGGACATGCCGAATCCCAGCCGTTCGGCCCGGTGATGCGCACGGGCGACCAGATCAGGAACCCGGGATGCGCGGTCAACCAGGTCGGAGACCTGCGGCGCCTGGGCGACCGGATCAGATCCATCCGGCGATCGGGCGACCGGATCAGATCCATCCGGCGATCGGGCGGCCGGATCGGGACCCTGCTGTGCTCCGGCGACCGGTTCGGGTGTGCTCATACGGCCGATGGTTCCCGGGCTCCCGCGCCGTGGGCAACCGGTTTCAGGGCTACGCCGCGGGCAACCGGTTTCAGCGCCGCGCCGCAGGCAACCAGCTTCGGTGCCGCGCGCGGGCAACCAGCTTCGGTGCCGC